>NZ_JBIAQQ010000013.1:0-62107 GCF_042889165.1 Streptomyces sp. NPDC002669
GACTCCATCCCGGACTGACCGCCCAGGAGAGCCGCCAGCGAACCGTTCAGCGCCGCCGTGATCTCGTCCGACCGGTTCTTGAACGAGTCGAACGCGACCCGCCCCGAACCGTGGAACTTCCCCTCCAGCGGGGCCGCCGCCTGAAGCAGCTGACGGATCAGCGTCCCCAGATCGTCACTCGATCCGCGAGACTTCGACGACAGAGTCGTCAGAACCTGCGCCCCCATGTCGAACTTCATGTCGGCCCCCCTGCCAAGCTGTGTGAACACATGTGTCGCCATGCCTATCAACTCGGTGTGGCCGGTGCAATCAAAAACGGGATCGGGGCCGGAGGTGTGACGAAGCAGACCGGCCCCACCGGAAGTTGAATCGCTGTCAGTCGTGAGGAGGACGCGGAGCGGATTGTCCGTACCGTCCGCGAGATCACCCGCCACGGACGACAACCGGGCCGCGGGCAGACGACATCCCTACGCCGTGCTCACAGGTTCCTGACAAGTACGGACCAGTGTGGGGCGCGTCCCGCCGCGACGCGTGGAACGTGGAACAGAGCGGTCCGGTCGCGGTCGGGCACGAGCGTCCGAGGCGACCCGAGAGGCAGGACCGCGCATGGCGGTGGGAAAACACAGCGGCAGGGCCTTCGGCGGCCGTACCCGTACGGAGGCTCTCGTCGCGGGCGTCGCCGCGGCCGTGCTCATGGTGCTGGTCCCCGCCCTGGCCGCGGGCGGCGAGCCCGCGCCGGAGCCCGCTCCGGCGAAGGGGCTGTTCCCGGTGGGGCGGGCGGTCTACGACCTGGGCGACCAAGCCTTCACCCCCGGAGCGCCGTACGAGGGGAGGAGCGAGATCGCCGGGGTGGTCCACTACCCCGTCGCGCCGGGCTCCGACGGGCCGGTGCGGGGCAGGCATCCGCTGATCGTCATGCAGCACGGGCAGTGGGCCACCTGCGCGGACCGCGGCGCACAGAACGCGCTGGTGAAGGCGGAGAGGGCACTGGCCCTGGCCGAGAAGGTGGGCGACGAGGCCCGGGCGGCCGCGCAGCAGAAGATCATCGACAGGATGAGCGACCGGCTGTGGGCCTGGCCGTGCGGGGCGGGAATCCCGGCGCTGCCGAGCAGTTCCGGCTACGACTACCTGGCCGAGCGCCTGGCCCGGCAGGGCTTCGTGGTGGTCTCCATGGGGGCCAACGGGATCAACTCGACCAGCGCCGGTCAGGCGGACTCGGTGTACCGGGCGCGGGCCGCCCTCATCAACGAGCACTTGAACCTGTGGCGCCGGCTCGACGCGGGCGAGGGCCCCCTGAAGGGCGGGATCGAGGACCCGGGCACCGGCCGGCCCGTCGGCGCCGCCTTCGCCGGGCGGCTGGACCTGCGGAACGTCGGCACCCTCGGCCACTCCATGGGCGGCGGGGGCGTGATGCAGCAGGTCTCCGACGCGCGGCACGGCGACTGGCCCACCGGGGTGCGGATCAGGGCGGCGCTCGGTCTCGCGCCCACCGCCACGTGGGAGAACGAACCGGTCACCAAGGTCCCGCTGGCCGTGCTGTGGGGCACCTGCGACCAGGTCAACACCGGTGAGTACGTGAAGTGGAACAAGGGCGGGAACAAGGCGCCCCTGCACGGCATCACCCTCACCGGCGGCAACCACAACTACTTCAACACCCAGTGGTCCCCCGGCAGCGGCCAGGTGGCCGGCGCGAACGACGCGATCCCCGGCGAGCGGCGCGGGCGGTGCGTCTCGCAGGACGGCGGGAACCAGCAGCACCCGGGACTCGACGAGGCCACCCAGCGCCGGATCGCCACCGGCTACACCGTCGCCTTCTTCCGCCGGTACCTCCTGGGCGACACCTCGCAGCAGGCGCTCCTGACCGGCCGGAAGGAACTGCCCGGGGTGCCGGACGTGGTGAAGGTGGAGTACGTGAAGCCGCACTGAGACGGGCGGGACCGCACGGGAGCCCGGCTTCCGCCGGTGCTCCCGTGACACCCCGCTCGTCAGTCGCTCCGGCCGCCGTCCTCCTCGGCGAGTTCCTTGATGCCGTGGAGGGTGGCCTCCATCCCCGCGCGCAGCTCCTTCAGCCGGAACTCGATGATCTGGTGCTCCCGGTCAGGCCGGTTCTCGATGGCCACGAGGAGCCCGCTGCGGCCCGGCCCGATCCTGGCGGTCTGCCGCAGCCGGGTGCCGGAGCCCTCGGCCGTGATCTCGTAGTGCCAGGACGCCATGCACCGCGCCGGGTCCAGCGTGGCCTCGCCGTACCGCCCGTCCGCGTCCGTGACGGCCCAGCCGAACGCCCGCTGCTCGTCCGCCTCGATCACATGGGAGACGGTCCGCCACTCACCGATCATCGGATGGCGGTTGAACCCCTCGAAGCGCGCACCCACCACGGGCCGGGCCGCCCCGTCGAGCCACGCCACGCTCTGCAGCTCCGGGCTGAGCCGGGCGGGCAGGCCGATGTCCGACACCAGTTCCCAGACCCGCGGCACGGCCGCCTCGATGTGGACGGTGACCTCCACGCCCAGTCCGTCCGAGTACTTCAAGACTTCCCCCTCCGTCGGAGCCCCTCGTGCGTTTTGGCCGGGTCCGGCACGCACAACGGCACTCAGTGCCCCTTCCCGGCCCGTCCCAACCCTCCCGACGCCTCACGGCGCTTCGCGGTTCTTCGCGGTTCTTCGCGGAACGGAGGGCTCCGGGACCGGGGAAGCGCTGTCGGTGGGACCCGATACCGTCGGGACATGTCCAACATGGCCGTCCTCGAAGGTGTGCTCGAACGCATCACGTACGCCAACGAGGAGAACGGATACACCGTCGCCCGCGTCGACACGGGCCGGGGCGCGGGCGATCTGCTGACCGTGGTCGGTTCGCTGCTGGGCGCCCAGGTCGGCGAGTCGCTGCGGATGGAGGGGCGCTGGAGCTCGCACTCGCAGTACGGCAAGCAGTTCACGGTGGAGAACTACACGACCGTGCTGCCCGCCACCATCCAGGGCATCCGCCGCTACCTCGGCTCCGGCCTGATCAAGGGCATCGGTCCGGTCATGGCGGACCGGATCACCACCCACTTCGGGGTCGACACCCTCGACGTCATCGAGCAGGAGCCGAAGCGGCTGATCGAGGTCCCCGGCCTCGGGCCCAAGCGGACGAAGATGATCGCCGCCGCCTGGGAGGAACAGAAGGCGATCAAGGAGGTGATGGTCTTCCTCCAGGGGGTCGGGGTCTCCACCTCCATCGCCGTCCGCATCTACAAGAAGTACGAGGACGCGTCGATCTCCGTCGTGAAGAACCAGCCCTACCGGCTGGCCGCCGACGTCTGGGGCATCGGCTTCCTCACCGCCGACAAGATCGCCCAGGCCGTCGGCATCCCGCACGACAGCCCGGAGCGGGTCAAGGCCGGTCTCCAGTACGCGCTGTCGCAGTCCACCGACCAGGGGCACTGCTTCCTCCCCGAGGAGCGGCTGATCGCGGACGGGGTGAAGCTGCTCCAGGTCGACACGGGCCTGGTCATCGACTGCCTCGCCGAACTGGCCGAGGATCCGGAGGGCGTCGTACGGGAGAAGGTGCCGTCGCCCGAGGGCGGCGAGCCGGTCACCGCCGTCTACCTGGTGCCTTTCCACCGCGCCGAGATCGCCCTCGCCGCCCAGGTGCAGCGGCTGCTGCGGACCCCCGAGGAGCGGCTGCCGGCCTTCGCGGACGTGGACTGGGACAAGGCGCTGGCCTGGCTCGCGACGCGCACGGGGGCGGATCTGGCGCCCGAGCAGGAGGCGGCGGTCCGGCTCGCGCTCACCCGGAAGGTCGCCGTCCTGACCGGTGGCCCCGGCTGTGGGAAGTCGTTCACCGTCCGGTCGATCGTGGAGCTGGCGCGGGCCAAGAAGGCCAAGGTGGTGCTGGCCGCGCCGACCGGGCGGGCGGCCAAGCGGCTGTCCGAGCTGACCGGCGCCGAGGCGTCCACCGTGCACCGGCTGCTCGAACTGAAACCGGGCGGCGACGCCGCGTACGACCGGGAACGCCCGCTGGACGCCGATCTGGTCGTCGTCGACGAGGCGTCGATGCTGGACCTGCTGCTCGCCAACAAGCTGCTGAAGGCGGTGGCCCCCGGCGCCCATCTGCTGCTCGTCGGCGACGTCGACCAGCTGCCGTCGGTCGGCGCGGGGGAGGTGCTGCGCGATCTGCTCGCCGCCGGCAGCCCCGTACCCGCCGTCCGGCTCACCACGATCTTCCGCCAGGCCCAGCAGTCCGGCGTCGTCACCAACGCACACCGGATCAACTCCGGGATCCCGCCCCTCACCCAGGGCCTCAAGGACTTCTTCCTCTTCGTGGAGGACGAGACGGAGGATGCCGGGGTGCTCGCGGTGGACGTCGCGGCCCGCCGCATTCCGGCCAAGTTCGGGCTGGACGCGCGCCGGGACGTCCAGGTCCTCGCCCCGATGCACCGCGGCCCGGCCGGGGCGGGCACGCTCAACGGGCTCCTCCAGCAGGCCATCACCCCGGGCCGCCCAGACCTCCCCGAGAAGCGGTTCGGCGGCCGGGTCTTCCGGGTCGGCGACAAGGTCACCCAGATCCGCAACAACTACGACAAGGGGGAGAACGGCGTCTTCAACGGCACGGTCGGCGTCGTCACCGCCCTCGACCTGGACGAACAGAAGCTGACCGTGCTCACCGACGAGGACGAGGAGATCGGCTACGACTTCGACGAGCTGGACGAGCTGGCCCACGCGTACGCGATGACGATCCACCGCTCCCAGGGCAGCGAGTACCCGGCGGTCGTCATCCCCGTCACCAAGAGTGCCTGGATGATGCTCCAGCGGAACCTGCTGTACACCGCCGTGACCAGGGCCAAAAAGCTTGTCGTACTGGTCGGCTCCCGGCAGGCGATCGGTCAGGCGGTCCGCACGGTTTCCGCGGGCAGGCGTTGTACGGCGCTGGATTATCGGCTGTCGGGGGCCCCGGGCGGAGGATCGACGGAAAAAATGATCGATCAAATCGGTGGGAAACATCACGCGGCCCTTCCGGAACCGGAACCGAGGGGGCAGGATGAGTAGGCTCGCGGCACTCAGTGCCGCGAGTAGGTCCAATGGACGACCCCGAGTGCACTCTCCTGAGCCAAATGGGGGAGGGTGGAGACAGTCAGGGAACCTCGAAGAAGAGGCACTACGTCGGTGAGGGATGACGTGAGCGACAACTCTGTAGTACTGCGGTACGGCGACGGCGAGTACACCTACCCGGTGATCGACAGCACCGTCGGCGACAAGGGCTTCGACATCGGGAAGCTCCGGTCCAATACCGGCCTGGTGACGCTGGACAGCGGATACGGCAACACCGCAGCCTATAAATCCGCCATCACCTACCTCGACGGTGAGCAGGGCATTCTCCGCTACCGCGGCTACCCCATCGAGCAGCTCGCCGAGCGCTCGACGTTCCTGGAGGTCGCGTACACGCTCATCAACGGTGAGCTTCCCAAGGTCGACGAGCTGTCGGCCTTCAAGAACGAGATCACCCAGCACACGCTGCTGCACGAGGACGTCAAGCGCTTCTTCGACGGCTTCCCGCGCGACGCCCACCCGATGGCCATGCTGTCCTCGGTCGTCAGCGCGCTGTCCACGTTCTACCAGGACAGCCACAACCCGTTCGACGAGGAGCAGCGCCACCTCTCGACGATCCGGCTGCTGGCCAAGCTGCCGACGATCGCCGCGTACGCCTACAAGAAGTCGATCGGCCACCCCTTCGTCTACCCGCGCAACGACCTCGGGTACGTCGAGAACTTCCTGCGCATGACCTTCTCGGTCCCCGCCCAGGAGTACGACCTGGACCCGGTCGTCGTCTCCGCGCTCGACAAGCTGCTCATCCTGCACGCGGACCACGAGCAGAACTGTTCGACCTCCACCGTGCGTCTGGTCGGCTCCTCGCAGGCGAACATGTTCGCCTCGATCTCCGCCGGCATCTCGGCGCTGTGGGGCCCGCTGCACGGTGGCGCCAACCAGTCGGTGCTGGAGATGCTCGAAGGCATCCAGGCCAACGGCGGCGACGTCGACTCCTTCATCCGCAAGGTGAAGAACAAGGAGGACGGCGTCCGCCTGATGGGCTTCGGCCACCGGGTGTACAAGTCCTTCGACCCGCGCGCCAAGATCATCAAGGCCGCGGCCCACGACGTGCTGTCCGCCCTCGGCAAGTCCGACGAGCTGCTGGACATCGCGCTGAAGCTGGAGGAGCACGCGCTCTCCGACGAGTACTTCGTCTCGCGCAACCTCTACCCGAACGTGGACTTCTACACGGGTCTCATCTACCGGGCCATGGGCTTCCCGACCGAGATGTTCACCGTGCTCTTCGCGATCGGCCGGCTGCCCGGCTGGATCGCCCAGTGGCACGAGATGATCAAGGAGCCGGGTTCCCGCATCGGCCGCCCGCGCCAGATCTACACCGGCGAGGTCCTGCGCGACTTCGTCCCGGTCGAGAGCCGCTGAGTCCGGCACACCCCCCGCACGAACCCCGGCCGTCACGGCGGTCGGTCGACTTCGCCCCGCGTACCGCGCTTTCGCACAGAGCGCGGTGTTCGGGGCGATCCGCGTTCCCGGCGGAACACCGCGCCGAACAGAGAGAAGCGCCTCGCCATCGATCCCCCCACGGGCCGACAGCGAGGCGCTTCCCATGTCCCGGAGCGGATTCCCCCCACGGGATCCGGCCGGGCGTGTGCGGGAGCCGAAGCTCCTGGGTGCTCCTCGACCGCAGCGAACTGCGTCGTCTTCACTTGTACTGCGGGTACCGCTGTACTGCGTGTGGTGCCGTACCGCTCGTGCGATCTGCCGGGGTACGTACGCACGGGAGGGCCGCTCAAAGCTCCCCGGTGCACGTGCCCCGGCCAACGCTTGCCCGGAGCGTCCCCCAAGACACTCCGCGGACGTCCCCCAAGACATCCTTGGCATCGCACTCTTAGACTCACGAACCCGCCGGATGGTTACCCCGAAATCCATGTGATCTGGATCTCTTTGTGGAAATTAGGTGAAGGCGCGCAACCGCAGGCTGTTCGTCACGACGAAGACCGATGAGAGCGCCATCGCCGCTCCGGCAATCATAGGATTGAGCAGGCCAAACGCCGCAAGGGGTAGGGCAACGACGTTGTAGCCGAATGCCCAGAAAAGGTTGCCTCTGATCGTGCTCAGGGTGCGTCGGGAGAGCCGGATCGCGTCGGCGGCCACCTTGAGATCTCCACGAACCAGCGTGAGATCGCTCGCCTCGATCGCGGCGTCCGTGCCGGTGCCCATCGCCAGACCGAGGTCCGCGGTGGCGAGCGCGGCGGCGTCGTTGACCCCGTCGCCGACCATGGCGACCGAACGCCCCTCGGCCCGGATCCGCTCGATGACGTGCACCTTCTCCTCGGGGAGCACCTCCGCGTACACCTCGTCGATGCCGACCTCGGCCGCGACCGCCTCGGCCACGGCGCGATTGTCGCCGGTCAGCAGGACGGGGTGGAGGCCCAGGGCGCGGAGTTCCGCGACGGCCCGCGCACTGGATTCCTTGACCCGGTCGGCCACGGTGAGGACACCACGCACCCGTCCGTCCCAGGCGACCACGATTGACGTACGTCCTTCGGTCGCCGCGTCCGCGACGGCATCGGACAACGTGCTGGGGAGGGCGATGCCGGACTCGGCGAGGAGCTGTTCGCGGCCGACGAGGACGGCGTGGCCCTCGACGATGCCCTGGACGCCGAGTCCGGCGATGTTGGCGAAGTCCTCGGGGGTGGGGAGGGTGGTGCCGGTGCGTTCGGCGGCTCCGGCGGCGACGGCCTGGGCGATGGGGTGTTCGGAGGCGTGTTCCAGGGCGCCGGCGAGGCGCAGGACGTCGTTCTCGGTGGTGGTGTCGGTGGTGTGGACGGTGAGGAGGGTCATGCGGCCGGTGGTGACGGTGCCGGTCTTGTCGAGGACGATGGTGTCGACGCGGCGGGTGGTCTCCAGGACCTCGGGGCCCTTGATGAGGATGCCGAGCTGGGCGCCGCGGCCGGTGCCGACCATGAGGGCGGTGGGGGTGGCCAGGCCCAGGGCGCAGGGGCAGGCGATGATCAGTACGGCCACGGCCGCGGTGAACGCGGCGGTCACGTCGTCCGTGGCGAGCAGCCATCCGGCCAGCGTGGCCAGCGCGATCAGCAGCACCACGGGGACGAAGACGGCGGAGATCCGGTCGGCCAGGCGCTGGGCGGCGGCCTTGCCGTTCTGGGCGTCCTCGACGAGCTTGGCCATCCGGGCCAGCTGGGTGTCGGCGCCGACCCGGGTGGCCTCCACGACGAGCCGGCCGGAGGTGTTCACGGTGGCCCCGGTGACGGAGTCCCCGACGCCCACGTCCACGGGCACGGACTCACCGGTGAGCATGGCGGTGTCCACGGCCGAGGCGCCCTCGACGACGGTGCCGTCGGTGGCGATCTTCTCGCCGGGGCGGACGACGAACCGGTCGCCGACGGAGAGCCGGCCGACGGGGACGCGCACCTCCGCGCCGTTCCGCAGCACGGCGACGTCCTTGGCGCCCAGGTGCATCAGCGCGCGCAGGGCGGAACCCGCCTTCCGTTTGGACCTCGCCTCCAGGTAGCGGCCCAGCAGGATGAAGGTGATGACGCCGGCGGCCACCTCCAGGTAGATGGTGGAGGCGCCCCCGGTGCGCGAGACGGTGAGGTCGAAGCCGTGCCGCATCCCGGGCATGCCCGCGTCCCCGAGGAACAGCGCCCACAGCGACCAGCCGAAGGCGGCGAGGGTGCCGATCGAGACCAGGGTGTCCATGGTGGCCGCGCCGTGCCGGAGATTGACCCAGGCGGCCCGGTGGAAGGGCAGCCCGCCCCAGACCACCACGGGGGCGGCGAGGGTGAGCGAGAGCCACTGCCAGTGGTCGAACTGGAGGGCCGGGACCATCGCGAGCACGACGACGGGGGCGGCGAGGACGGCCGAGACGATCAGCCGCTGCCGCAGCGCACCGACTTCTTCCGGAGCGCCGGTGCCGCTGCCGGCATCGGCACCGGTGCCGATGCCGGTGTCGGCGTCGGCGTCCGGGGGCGGGGCGGGGGGAGCGGCTTCGGGGCGGTCCACCGGCTCTGCCGTGTAACCGGTCCTCTCCACCGTGGCGATCAGATCCGCGAGGCCGGTCCCCGGACCGTAGGAGACCCGGGCCTTCTCGGTGGCGTAGTTGACGGTGGCGGTGACGCCGTCCATCCGGTTGAGCTTCTTCTCGACGCGCGCCGCGCAGGAGGCGCAGGTCATCCCGCCGATCGAGAGTTCGGCCCGCGAACTCTCCGCAGTCGGGGTCTCGGCCGCTGTTGCGCTGTGCATGTCCGAACTCCTGAAATGCCGACCGGGCCGTTCCCCACCAGTATCTGCTGGTGGGTCCGGCCCGGCGGCAAAGGGGGTGATCCGGTCGTATGCGACAGGTCGGTGGTGCCCGATGGTGCTCAGGCCCGGCCGACGAGCTCGTAACCGGCCTCGTCGACGGCGGCGCGCACGGCGTCGTCGGACAGCGGGGCCCCGGAGACGACGGTCACCAGGCCGGTGGAGGCCACGGCCTTCACCGAGGTGACGCCCTCGATGCCGGAGACCTCCTCGGAGATGGCGCCCTCGCAGTGGCCGCAGGTCATGCCGGACACCTGGTAGACGGTGGTCACCGCGCCCGCCTGCGCACCGGTGTCCGCGCTGTCGTGGCAGGAACCGGTGGACGAGCAGCAGGAGCCGGTGGCCTGGGGGAGCTGGGTCTCGGCGGTCATGGTGTTCTCCTCTTGGACGGACGCGGAAGGTTGCGGTGCCGGGCGCCTGCGGGAACTCCCCGGCGGCCCGACACGCATCACTATATACCCCTAGGGGGTATGAATGCGAGCCCTGGCCGGTGATTCGGTCCGGCGGCCCGGGCGCTTCGTGCCGGCGACCGCAGCCGGGCCGGTGCGACGAGCGTGATCACGAGGAGGCCGCCGACCGGGAAGAGGGTGAACAGGTGCTGCTGCTCGGCGGTGGGGCCGGCATGCAGCCCTGGGCGAAGAGCGTCCGGCTCGGGCCCGCCCCGGTCACCCCGCCGACCAGCCGGATCGCGATGCCGTGCATCGAGTCCCGGAGCGAGTGCAGCACAGCGACGCCGAGATATGTGCCGATCACGGGCGCGGCGAAGCGGAAACGCCCGTTCGGCTGCGGGAGGGAGAGCAGTCCGCCCCACAGGCACCGTCTCCGGAGCCCGGGGCGTAGATTCGGCGGTCCGGACGGCGGGCCGCGGAGCGGGAGGGGCGGGGCGGGGCCCCGGGACGCGTCGCGGCCGACCGGGCCGGGGTGTGGACGGACGAGGCTGGACGAAAGGCTGGGCGACCGGTGCGAGCAGTGGTGTTCGAGGAGTTCGGGCAGGAAGCACGGGTCCGGGAGGTACCGGACCCGACCCCCTCCGAGCAGGGCGTCGTGGTCCGGGTCGAGGCCACCGGGCTGTGCCGCAGCGACTGGCACGGCTGGATGGGGCACGACCCGGACGTCACCCTGCCGCACGTGCCCGGTCATGAGCTCGCCGGTGTGGTCGAGGCGGTGGGCGGCGGCGTCGTCAACCGGCGGCCCGGCGACCGGGTCACCGTCCCCTTCGTCTGCGCCTGCGGCCGCTGCCCCGCCTGCGCGGCCGGGGCCCAGCAGGTCTGCGAACGGCAGACCCAGCCCGGCTTCACCCACTGGGGCTCGTTCGCCGAGTACGTGGCCCTGGAGCAGGCGGACGTCAATCTGGTCCCCGTGCCCGACGGGCTGTCCTTCGCCACGGCGGCCGGTCTCGGATGCCGGTTCGCCACGGCGTTCCGGGCGGTCGTGGCGCAGGGCCGGGTGGCGGCGGGGGAGTGGGTCGCGGTGCACGGCTGCGGCGGGGTCGGCCTGTCCGCCGTCATGATCGCGGTGGCCTGCGGGGCCCGGGTCGTCGCCGTCGACGTGTCGGCGCGGGCCCTGGAGCTGGCGCGGAGGTTCGGCGCGGCGGAGTGCGTGGACGCGTCCGGGTACCCGGGCGGGGCGGACGAGGCGGTCCGGGAACTGACGGGCGGCGGCGCCCACCTCTCGCTCGACGCGCTGGGCTCCCCGGTCACCTGCGCCGCATCGGTGCGCAGCCTGCGCCGGCAGGGCCGCCACGTGCAGGTCGGCCTGCTGCCCGAGGCGGCCGGTGACCCCGTCGTGCCCATGGCCCGGGTGATCGGCCTGGAACTGGAGATCCTCGGCAGCCACGGCATGGCCGCGCACGCCTACCGGCCGATGATGGACATGGTCCTGGCCGGCACCCTGCGCCCCGATCTGCTGGTCACCTCCACCATCGGCCTGGAGGCGGCCCCGGCGGCACTGGCCGCGATGGGGACGGCGCCGGGGGCGGGGGTGACGATCATCGAACCGTGGCCGTCACGTCCCTGACCGGCGACGCCCCGGTCCCTCCACGGCCGCCGCCGCGACGCGGCGGCGGGGCGGGGGCTACGGGAGGGGGAGGGGCGTCACGCGGTTCGGGCCCGCGTGCCAGAGCGCCGACCAGGTGGCCGGGGTGACCCGGCCGGTCGGGACGAGCGGCGGGTGGTCCGCCTGGAAGCGCTGCACGGCGATGAGCGTGTCCGGCCCGAATGCGCCGTCGACCGCGGACCACGGCAGGTAGTGGCGGTTGGCCAGCATGCACTGGACCTGCGAGACGCGCTCGCCCCGCTCACCGGGGCCGGTCGGCCCGTCGCCGTCGTAGAAGGCGCAGACCGGGCTGGAGCCGGGCGGCGGCGCGGGGTTGCCGGTGTCGGCCGAGGCGCCCGGCGCCGAGAGGAGGGCGGCGGACAGAAAGGCTGTGGTCAGGGCGGTCGCGGCCGCCCGGCGGGGCGACGGCATCTTTCGGATCATGGCGGGTTGCTCCCTGTGCGGTGGTGTGGCGTACGGCGTCGGCGCCCGGCCGGGGCCGGGCACCGGCTTCCACCGAGGACAACACCGCGCACCGCCGCCACGTCACTGCCTGGGATCGTTCGGCGTGTCCGGAGAGCCGCCGTCGGCCGGGGCCGCGCCGCCGCCCCCCGGCCCGCCGCAGGAGCGGAGGAACTCCCGGGTGCGGCGGGCGATGGGGAACGGCCGGTCGGGCGGGCACGGGTACATGTCCTGCTCGACGATGGCGAAGAGGTCGACGTCCAGCTTCCGGGCCGCGGCGAGCACCGGTTCCAGCGCGGGCACCCCGCCCGGCGGTTCGCACATCACGCCCCGGGCCACGGCCGGTCCGAACGGCACCTCCTCCGCCACGACCCGGGCCAGCACCTGCGGATCCACCTGCTTGAGGTGCAGGTAGCCGATCCGTTCGCCGTAGGTCTCGATCAGCCGGACGCTGTCGCCGCCGCAGTAGGCGTAGTGCCCGGTGTCGAGGCAGAGCGAGACGAGGTCGGGATCGGTGGCGTCCAGGAAGCGGCCGACGTTCTCCTCGGTGTCGATGTGGGTGTCGGCGTGCGGATGGACGACGATCCGCAGCCCGAACCGGTCCCGCACCTCGCGGCCCAGCCGCTCCGTCTGGGTGGTGAGGTCGCGCCACTGCTCCGCCGTGAGCTCGCGGTCCTCCAGGACCTCGCCCGTCCGGTCGTCGCGCCAGAACGAGGGGATGACCACCAGATGTCCGGCCCCCATCGCCCGGGTGAGTGCCGCGATGTCGGCGACATGCGCCCAGGTCCGGTCCCAGACGCCCGGTCCGTGGTGCAATCCGGTGAAAACCGTTCCGGCCGAAACCGTGAGCCCCCGGCTGCGGGTCTCCTCGGCGAGGCGGGCCGGGTCGGTCGGGAGGTAGCCGTACGGGCCGAGCTCGATCCACTCGTAACCCGCCGCGGAGACCTCGTCGAGGAAGCGCCGCCAGGGCACCTGCCGGGGGTCGTCGGGGAACCACACCCCCCACGAGTCGGGTGCCGAACCGATGCGGATGCGGGACGGGGCGGGCGCCGAGGACGTCATGGCGCCCAGCCTTCCGGCCGGGACGGTGGGTGTCAATCATTCGTCCGTATGTCCGGACAAAGTATTGACACGATTGCGGGGCAGGGTTAGACCTGGGGTCAGCCGCCCCCGGACGCCGGTCGAAGGGATGCTCATGCCCGAGCCGTACGACGTGATCACCATGGGCCGGATCGGAGTGGATCTCTACCCGTTGCAGACCGGGTTGCCCCTGGCCGAGGTCGACACGTTCGGAAAGTTCCTGGGCGGCTCGCCGACCAACGTCGCCGTCGCGGCGGCCCGGCTCGGGCGGCGGACGGCGGTGGTGACCCGCACGGGCCGGGACGCCTTCGGGGAGTACCTCCACCGGCAGCTGCGGGAGTTCGGGGTGGACGACCGGTGGGTGACCCCCGTGGACGCGTACCCGACACCGATCACCTTCTGCGAGATCTTCCCGCCCGACGACTTCCCGCTCCACTTCTATCGCCGTCCCAAGGCCCCCGACCTGGAGATCCACCCCGGGGAGCTGGACCTCGGGGCGATCCGCGCCGCCCGGGTCTTCTGGATGACGGGCACCGGGCTGTGCGCCGAGCCGAGCCGCGCAGCGACCCTCGCGGCCCTGCGCGCCCGCGACCGGTCCGGCACCACCGTCTTCGACCTCGACTGGCGCCCGATGTTCTGGGACGGGGCGGAAGGGGCCGGGACGGAAGGGGACGCGGCGGAAGGGGCAGCGGCGGCGGAAAGCCCCGCCCCCGCGCCCCGGTCCGTCCCCGCCGCCCGCTACCGCGAGGCCCTCGCCCACGCCACCGTCGCCGTCGGCAACCTCGACGAGTGCGAGATCGCGACCGGCGAACGCGAACCGCACGCGGCGGCCCGCGCCCTGATCGACGCCGGGGTCGAACTCGCCGTCGTCAAACAGGGCCCCCGGGGCGTGCTCGCCGTCCACCGCGACGGCACGGTGGCCGACGTGCCGCCGCTGCCCGTCGAGGTCGTCAACGGCCTCGGCGCCGGGGACGCCTTCGGCGGGGCGCTCTGCCACGGACTCCTCGCGGGCTGGGACACCGGCCGTGTCATGCGGTACGCCAACGCGGCCGGAGCCATCGTCGCCTCCCGGCTCGCCTGCTCGTCCGCCATGCCGTTCCCGTACGAGGTCGAAGCGGCCCTGGCCGAGGGCGCCGTCGTCCCCCGCCCCACCGGAGCCGCCCCATGACACCCCCGGCCTCCTCGGTCCGCGACCTCGTCCGGCTGCGCGTGCACCACCCCGAGGCCGTCGCCGAAGCCGCGGCGCGCCGCCGCAGACGCCCCCTGATCGGCGACCGCGGACGGCTGATGATCATCGCGGCGGACCACCCGGCCCGCGGCTCCCTCGCCGTCGGCGACCGCGAACTGGCCATGGCCAACCGCTTCGAACTCCTGGAACGGCTCCGCCTCGCCCTCTCCCGCCCAGGCGTCGACGGCGTGCTCGCCACCGCCGACATCCTCGACGACCTGCTGCTCCTCGGCGCGCTGGAGGACAAGGTCGTCATCGGCTCGATGAACCGCGGCGGCCTCGCGGGCGCCGCCTTCGAACTCGACGACCGGTTCACCGGCCACCGCCCCCAGGACCTCGCCCGGTTCCGCTTCGACGGCGGCAAACTGCTGCTCCGGATCGACTACGACGACCCCGGCTCGCTCGACACCATGCACGCCACCGCCCGCGCCATCGACGCCATGGCCGCGCACCGGCTGCCGGTCTTCGTCGAACCGTTCCTCTGCCGCCGCAGCGGGGGTCGGGTCCACAACGACCTCGGCGCGGAGGCGGTCACCACCTCGATCGCCATCGCGTCGGGGCTGGCCGGAACCTCCGCGTACACCTGGCTCAAGGTCCCCGTCACCGCCGACCCCCGCGCCATGGCCCGGGTGATGGAGGCGTCGACGCTGCCCGCCGTCCTGCTGGGCGGGGAGGTGGGCGACGACCTGGACGGCGCGTTCGAGAGATGGCGCACGGCACTGCGGCTGCCCACCGTCCAGGGGCTGGTGGTGGGGCGTTCGCTGCTCTACCCGGCCGGCGGGGACGTGGCCGCGGCCGTCGACACGGCCGTCTCGCTGCTGGAGCCGGCCGGATCAGGGGGGAACGGAAACGAGCTGGAGAACGGGTAGGGAACGGCCATGACGACGGACGACGAACAGCACCGCCACCACCTCCGCGCCGGAACCACGGCGAACGGCCCCTACGCCCTCGACATCCGCCCCGAGCACGCCGGATGGGACCGGTCGGGCCTGCGCGTCCTGGAACTCGGACCCGGCGGAGTTCACACACTCGTCACCGGGGAGTGCGAGTGGATCGTCCTTCCGTTGACCGGTGGCTGTACGGTGCACACCTCAGGTGAGATCTTTGAACTGCTGGGCCGGGAAAGCGTGTTCAGCGGCGTGACCGACTTCGCCTATGTACCGCGCGACGCCCATGCACAGATCGCCTCCGGCGCAGGAGGCCGCTTCGCCCTGGCAGGAGCGAAGTGCGAGCGACGACTCCCCGCTCGCTACGGCCCCGCGCCGGAGGTACCGGTCGAGCTGCGCGGCTCGGGGGTCTGCTCGCGCCAGGTCAACAACTTCGCCGCCGCCGACACCTTCGAGTGCGACCGGCTGATCGCCGTCGAGGTCCTCACCCCCGGCGGCAACTGGTCCTCCTACCCGCCGCACAAGCACGACGAGCACCTCCCCGGCGTCGAATCCGTCCTGGAGGAGATCTACTACTTCGAGGTGGAGCACGACGGCCTCGGCTACCACCGGGTGTCGCCGTCGCGCCCCGGCGGCACGGACGTCCTCGCCGAGGTGCGCAGCGGCGACGCGGTCCTGATCCCCGACGGCTGGCACGGCCCGTCCATCGCCTCCCCGGGCCGCACCCTCTACTACCTCAACGTGATGGCGGGCCCGGGGGAGCAGCGGGAATGGCTGATCAGCGACCACCCCGAGCACAGCTGGGTCCGCGACACCTGGCCGTCGCAGCCGGTGGACCCCAGACTCCCCCTCCACGGGACGGAGGCACGCCCGTGAGCAGCACCCGCCGCCTCACCACCGCCCAGGCCCTGGTGTCCTTCCTGGCCCGCCAGTACACCGAACGCGACGGCCGGCGGCAGCGGCTGATCGGCGCCACCTGGGGCATCTTCGGCCACGGCAACGTCGCCGGCATCGGCCAGGCGCTCGTCGAGTCGGGCCGGGCCATGCCCTACCTCCAGGGCCGCAACGAACAGGCCATGGTGCACGCCGCCGTCGGCTACGCCCGCCAGTGCGGGCGGCTCTCCGCGCATGCCGTCACCACCTCCATCGGCCCCGGCGCCACCAACCTCGTCACCGGCGCGGCCCTCGCCACCGTCAACCACCTCCCCGTCCTCCTCCTGCCCGGCGACACCTTCGCGACCCGGCCCGCCGACCCGGTGCTCCAGCAGCTCGAAGTCCCGTACGCGGGCGACGTGTCGGTCAACGACTGCCTGCGCCCCGTCTCCCGTTACTTCGACCGGATCACCCGCCCCGAGGCCCTGGTCCCGGCCGCCCTCCAGGCGGTGCGGACCCTGACCGACCCGGCCCAGACCGGTGCCGTCACCCTCGCGCTGCCGCAGGACGTGCAGGTCCAGGCGTACGACTGGCCGGAGGAGTTCTTCGCCGAACGCGTCTGGCACGTACGCCGCCCCGCCCCCGACCCGCAGGAGCTCGACCGCGCGGTACGGGCGGTGCGCGGCGCCCGCAGACCGCTGATCGTGGCGGGCGGCGGCGTCCACCACAGCGCGGCCGAGAGCACCCTCGCCGCGTTCGCCGCCGCCACCCGCATCCCGGTCGCCTCCACCCAGGCCGGCAAGGGCTCCCTGCGGCACGACCACCCCGCCGACGTCGGCGGCATCGGCCACACCGGCACCGCGACCGCCGACGAGCTGGCCCGCACCGCCGACCTGGTCATCGGCATCGGCACCCGCTACTCCGACTTCACCACCGCCTCCGCCACCCTCTTCGCGAACCCCGGGGTCCGCTTCCTCAACCTCAACATCACCGGCTTCGACGCCCACAAGCTCGGCGCCCTCCCGCTGGTCGCCGACGCCCGTACCGCCCTGGAAGCCCTCACCACCGCGCTCGCCGAACGCAACCACCGCGTCGACCCCGCCTACGAGACCGAGTACACCGACGCCAAGGAGGCGTGGGAGCGGCGCGTCACCGCCGCGTTCACCGCCCCCGACCCGCACGCCCGCCCCACCCAGGCCCAGGTCCTCGGCCTCCTCGACGACCTCGTCACCGAGGACGACGTCCTGATCAACGCGGCCGGTTCGCTCCCCGGCGACCTGCACAAGCTCTGGCGGACCCGCTCCCCGCGGCAGTACCACGTGGAGTACGGCTACTCCTGCATGGGCTACGAGATCCCGGCTGCGATCGGGGTCCAGCTGGCCGCCCCCGACCGCCCGGTCTGGGCCCTGGTCGGCGACGGCACGTACCTGATGAACCCCACCGAGATCGTCACCGCCGTGCAGCAGGAACTCCCGGTGAAACTGGTCGTCCTCCAGAACCACGGCTACGCCTCCATCGGCGGGCTCTCCGAGGCGGTCGGCGCCGAACGGTTCGGCACGGCCTACCGCCACCGCGCCGCGGACGGCACGTTCACCGGCCCCCCGCTGCCCGTCGATCTCGCGGCCAACGCGGGCTCCCTCGGGATGCGGGTGCTGCGCGCCAGGAGCGTGCGCGATCTGCGCGAGGCCCTCCGCGAGGCGCGGGCGGCGGACCGTCCCACTTGTGTCTACGTCGAGACCGAAACGGCAGACACAGTGTCGGGCCCCCCTCCGGCGCAGGCGTGGTGGGATGTTCCCGTCGCGGAGACGGCCACCCGGCCGCCGGCCGTGAGAGCCCGGGAAGAGTACGACCGCCACGTCGCCGACCGTCGCCACCACCTCTGAAGACGCCACCGAAGGAGTTTCTGTCATGAAGACCGTCAACCACTGGATCGGTGGCAAGACCGTCGAGGGCGCGTCGGGCAACCACGGCCCGGTCACCGACCCGGCCACCGGAGAGGTCACCACGCAGGTCGCGCTCGCCTCCCTCGAAGAGGTGGACGCCGCGGTCGCCGCCGCGAAGGACGCCTACGCCTCCTGGGGCACGTCCTCGCTGGCCACCCGCACGGCGATCCTCTTCCGCTACCGCGCGCTGCTGGACGCCCGGCGCGACGAGATCGCCGCGCTGATCACCGCCGAGCACGGCAAGGTGCACTCGGACGCGCTGGGCGAGGTGGCCCGCGGCCTGGAGATCGTCGAGCTGGCCTGCGGCATCACCACCCAGCTCAAGGGCGAGCTGTCCACCCAGGTCTCCAGCCGGGTCGACGTCGCCGCGATCCGCCAGCCGCTCGGCGTCGTCGCCGGCATCACCCCGTTCAACTTCCCGGCCATGGTGCCGATGTGGATGTTCCCGCTGGCCATCGCCTGCGGCAACACCTTCGTGCTCAAGCCCAGCGAGAAGGACCCGTCGGCCGCGAACCTGCTGGCCGAGCTGGCCGCCGAGGCCGGTCTGCCGGACGGCGTGCTGAACGTCCTGCACGGCGACAAGGTCGCCGTCGACGGCCTGCTGAACCACCCGGACGTCGCCGCGGTCTCCTTCGTGGGCTCCACCCCGATCGCCCGCTACATCCACACCACCGCCTCCGCCAACGGCAAGCGGGTCCAGGCGCTCGGCGGCGCGAAGAACCACATGCTGGTGCTGCCGGACGCGGACCTGGACGCCGCCGCCGACGCCGCCGTCTCCGCCGCGTACGGCTCCGCGGGCGAGCGCTGCATGGCGATCTCCGCGATCGTCGCGGTCGGCTCGATCGCCGACGAGCTGGTCGCCAAGATCAAGGAGCGCGCCGAGAAGATCAAGATCGGCCCCGGCAACGACCCGACGTCCGAGATGGGCCCGCTGATCACCGCCGCCCACCGCGACAAGGTCGCCTCCTACGTCGCGGGCGCCGCCGCCCAGGGCGCCGACGTGGTGCTCGACGGCACCGGCTACACCGTCGAGGGCTTCGAGAACGGCCACTGGATCGGCCTCTCCCTGCTCGACAACGTGTCCACCGACTCGGACGCGTACAAGGACGAGATCTTCGGCCCGGTGCTGTGCGTCCTGCGCACCGAGACGTACGAGGAGGGCGTGGCCCTCATGAACGCCTCGCCGTTCGGCAACGGCACCGCGATCTTCACCCGGGACGGCGGCGCCGCCCGCCGCTTCCAGCTGGAGATCGAGGCCGGCATGGTCGGCGTCAACGTGCCGATTCCGGTGCCGGTCGGCTACCACTCCTTCGGTGGCTGGAAGGACTCCCTCTTCGGCGACCACCACATCTACGGCAACGACGGGGTGCACTTCTACACCCGCGGCAAGGTCGTCACCACCCGCTGGCCGGACCCGGCCGACGCCCCGGCGGGCGTGGACCTGGGCTTCCCCCGCAACCACTGATCCCTTTCGTACCCCCCTCCCGACGGCCCGCCCGGACACCTCCCCCGTCCGTGCGGGCCGTCCCCCGTGCCCTCACATCCGTCGCAGCCCCAGGTACTGGAGCGCGCCCATGGCCGCCACCGTCAGGCCCTGGAACACGATCCATCCGTTGCCGATGCCCGTCGCGGTCAGCGCGTCCACGGCGACCGTCACGACGCTCGCCACGGCCCAGGCCGCGTTCAGGGCGATGACGACGGCGACCGGGCCGCGGCGGATGTCCTCCCGGCGGGAGACGGCCAGCACCCACAGGGCGTACCCGACGAGGAACACGCCCACCGGGTACTGCACCGAGAGACGCACGCCGAGGAACGAGTCCAGGACCGTGCCGAGTCCGAGGTATCCGATGCCGTTCGCACCGGTGAGGACGGCGTCCGCCAGGAGGGCGAACCGGAGAAGGCCGTCGGAGCGGCCGGTGCCCGTCGCCGGGACCGTACCCGCGTTCCGGAACGACATCATGAGGTCTTCCTTTCGTTGCCCTACGGCCGGTCCGGGTGCGGGACCGGAGGGGCGCAGGCCCCTGCGGGGAAGGTAATGACCGGCCCGCGAACGCCTCAATTACCTCTCCGGTAATGGCCGTCCGGCCGAGAGCGGGTCCGGGAGGGCCGACGGAGCGGACGGAAAAGGGCCGGGGAGGAGCCGCGTACGGCTCCTCCCCGGCCCTCGGCCTCCGGCCCCCCTCCGGCCGGTGGCCCGTCATCGGGTCACCGGGCGGCGGTCCCGGCCTTCGCCGCCTTCTCCGCACAGACGGCCTCGGCGATCATCCGCTGCATCGGGACGGCGCCCACCCGCCCCGAGACCAGGAACGCGGACACCAGCGTCACCACCATGATCACCGTGCCGAGCCACACCATCGTCTCGACCGGCACCGTGTACGCCCCCACCGCACGCACCACGCACTCGCCCAGCAGCGCCACGCCCCACACCACCGAGAACCGGGTCTCCGCCCGCCGGAACGCCGCCGACCCGGCCGACAGCCGCTGCCAGGCGGCGGCCTTGGCCGCGTCGCCCCCCACCAGCCAGGGCCGCACGCCCGCGCTCATCATCGGCTGCCCCTTCAGCGCGGTCACCAGGACGACGATCCCGACGACGCTGCTCACCCCGCTGTCCTTGGCGAGCATCAGCCGCGGGTCGCCCACCACCAGGCTCGTCAGCAGGCTCACCGCGTTGACCGTCACGATCAGCGCCGCCAGCCCGTTGAGCCGCTGCCCGCGCAGCACGCTCCACGCGGTGCGCACGGCCGGCAGCACGCTGCTCCAGGCCAGCGCGGCGAACGTCCCCATGCCCGTCGCCTTCAGCACGTAGTAGGAGGCGAGCGGCACCCCCACGTCCACCAGCAGCGGCAGCACGTTGTCCAGCATCGCCCCGCGCCGCGTGGACCGGCCGTCCGCGGCGGGTGCGGCGGCGGCCGGAGCGACTGCGGCGGGTGCGGTGGCGGTGGCGGCCGGGCTGGTCATGACGGGTTCCTCTCCCGTGTGGCGGGGGCCTTTCGCGGCCCCGCTCTCGATGTGTACAGACTGGCCGCCGGGGCCCGTCGCCCGGCAGAGCCGCGTGTACCGAGGTCCGTATGACGAATGTCAGGTGCCCGGCATGACACCTCCGGGGAGCATGCGCGCCGCCCGTGTGCCGCGCATGCTCCGGTGCCTCACGTCATGTCGCGCCGCGGCCGGTCAGAGCTCCGGCACGTGGTACGGCGAGACGGACATCCAGCCGTTGCCCGCGGCGCCGTCGCGCTTGCCGCTGCTGGTCCTGGCGAGGGTGTACCAGGAGTCGACGTAGTCCGGGTCGTCGGTCCACCAGTTGGTGGGAATGGCGTCGAGGAGCGCGTCGGCCAGCGGGATGTACGCACCCTGGTCGGTGATGGTGAGCAGGATCGTGACGATGGCCTTGGCCAGGGCCTGGTAGTTGGTGTCGCCGTCGTCCTCCATCATGACCGCGTCGGCCAGGTCGTACTTGTAGTTGGACCAGTTGACCAGGACCTGGCCCGGGTAGTAGGTCGTGTCCGCCTTGTTCAGGTAGGGCATCTCGACGGTGTCGACGCGGGGCTTTCCGTCCTTGCCGAAGCCCGTGACGAGGGTGAAGATCTCGGCGTCGCCCTTGAAGAACGGCTCCTCGTCGTCGGAGATCCGCACCGAGTCGATCCGGGTGGTGTCGATGCCCGAAGCGGCGGTCGGGGTGGTGGGCCCGGCGGCCGGTGCGGGGGCGTTCAGCCCCTTGGACCGCAGGGCCCTGTCGATGACCTCCAGCCCCTCGGCGACGGCCTTCGTGCCGTCGACGTCGACGAGGTAGACGGGCCGGTCGGGGGCCCTGTCCAGGGACAGTTCGTGGGCCGCGCCCCGGCTGTCGTACGCGGTGAACGTCGAGGCGTCGTCGTCGGACGGGGCGGCGGCCACCAGCGGGGCCGAGCCGGAGGAGAGCCGGTTTCGCATCGACGCGTCCGCCAGACCGAGCCGCAGCAGCGAACCCGCGCCGTCGCCCAGGCCCTTGGCGGTGGCGACGCCCCGGTCGGCCCCGGCGATCCCGGCGGCGAGCTTCCGGCCGGCCGCGGCGGCGGCGCCGCCGGTCAGCTCTCCGAGGCCGACCGAATCCGCGGCCAGGGCGGCTCTGCGGACCTCTCTGTTCCAGGCCGGGTCGGCGAGGGAACGGGCGAGCGCGAGCGCGGTGGCGTCCTCGATGCCGGCGACCGAGGAGGCGGGGGCGGCGGAGGGGGCCGCCGTGCGCGTTCCGGGCTGCGCGGCCAGCGCGGTGCCCTGGAGCGGAATCAGCGCGGTCGCGGACAGTACGACGCCGATCAGTGCGGTGCGCAGCGGTGTGGAGGTACTCAAGGATCTCTCCTGACGAAAGACGGAGTACTGCGGGAATGACGAGGCGACCACCGCGCCCGACGAGCGGCTGAGGGTCGGTCACATCGGTCTATGCGAGTAGACCGTTTTTCTGTGTCCATGACAAGGTCGCTCGGGGCAACGGAATGCCCGGCGCGGTGGCCCGGCGCCGCGTGCGGCCCGTTCCGCGCCGCGTCCGGTCCGTTCCGCGACGGTTCCGGTCCGTTCCGGCGGTACGTCCGGCCTGTTCCGCGACCGTTCCGGCTCGTTCCGGTGGTACGTCCGGCCCGTTCCGACGCCGCGTCCGGTCTGTCCCGACGGCGCGGCATACCGCGTCCGCAGTACGGCGGACGGTCCCCGTACGCCGGGAGGAGGCCGAGGAGTTCCCTCTGCCGGCTGTCCGTGCGCGGCGGCCGTCCGCTTAGGGTCGGGACCATGGACACCTCCGATGCGCACGCGCCCCGCCGGCGGCGACTGCTGCCCCGCAGGCGGGGCCGGTGGGCCGCGGGCCTCGCGGCACTCGTCGTGCTGGCCGGTGCGGGAACCTGGACCGCCGCGGCCGACGACGGTGCGCCCGCCGTGCACCGCAAGGACCGGACGATGCGGTTCGACGGGGTGTCCATCGACACCTCGTACTTCACCGCCGGCGGCGAGCAGCGCCGGCCGGCCGTGCTGATCGGGCACGGATTCGGCGGCAGCAAGGACGACGTGCGGGACCAGGCCGAACAGCTGGCCGGGGCCGGATACGCCGTACTGACCTGGTCCGCGCGCGGGTTCGGGAAGTCGGGCGGGGAGATCTCGCTCAACGCCCCCGACCGCGAGGTCCGCGACGTGTCCCGGCTGATCGACTGGCTCGCGGACCGGCCCGAGGTGGAACTCGACGCCGAGGGCGATCCCCGCGTCGGGATCACCGGTGCCTCCTACGGCGGAGCCGTCTCGCTCCTCGCAGCCGGGCACGACGAGCGCGTCGACGCCGTCGCCCCGCAGATCACCTACTGGAACCTGGCCGACGCCCTTTTCCCCGACGGGGTCTTCAAGAAGCTCTGGGCCGGGATCTTCGTCACCACCGGCGGCGGCTGCCAGAAGTTCGAGAAGCGGCTCTGCGAGATGTACGAACGGGTCGCCGTCGACGGGAAACCGGACGCCGCCGCCCGCGCGCTGCTGACCGGACGTTCCCCGAGCGCCGTCGCCGACCGGATCGACGTGCCCGCGCTCATCGTGCAGGGACAGACCGACTCCCTCTTCCCGCTCGGCCAGGCCGATGCCATGGCCAGGGCGATCAGCGACAACGGCGCCCCGGTCGCCGTCGACTGGATCGCCGGCGGACACGACGGCGGCGACCCGGAGACCGACCGGGTCCAGCAGCGCATCGGCCGCTGGTTCGACCGGTACCTGAAGGGCGACAAGAGCGCCGACACCGGCCCCGCCTTCCGCGTCACCCGCACCGGGGGCGTCGACTCCACCGACGGGGCCGCCCTCGCGCGCGGGGCGAGCAGCGACACGTACCCCGGGCTGGACAGCGGGAAGAAGGAGATCGGCGTCGGGCGGCGGACCCAGACGTTCCGCAACCCCGCCGGGGCCACTCCGCCGGCCGTCTCGGCCGTGCCCGGCGTCGGCGGCGGCCTCTCCCGGCTGTCGTCCCTCGGCGTCGGGCTCTCGCTCGACTTCCCCGGCCAGCACGCCCGCTTCGACTCGGCCCCGCTGGACGCGCCGCTGAGCGTCACCGGCAGCCCGACCGTGACCGTCGACGTCCGGACCGACTCCGGCGACGCCGTCCTGTTCGGAAAGGTCTACGACGTGTCCCCGGACGGCAGGCAACAACTGCTGCCCTCCCAACTCGTCGCCCCCGTCCGCATCCCGCAGGACCGGCAGGGCAGGGGCGTACGGCTGACCCTCCCCGCCATCGACCACCACTTCGACGCCGGGCACCGGCTCCGCCTGGTCCTCTCCACCACCGACCTCGGCTACGCCTCACCGGCCGCGCCCGCGACGTACACCGTGACCCCCGCCGGCCCTCTCACCGTCCCCACCGCCCCCGGCCTGAGGACCGCGGCGGCCCCCCTGCCGAGCTGGACCTGGGCGCTGCCGGCCGCCGCCGTCGTGATCGCCGCCGCCCTGCTGCTCACCGCCCGGCGCCGCGCCGCGGCCCCCGCGCCCGATCCGGCGCTCGCCGACGTACCCCTCCGGATCACCGGACTGTCGAAGAAGTACGCGAAGTCCGCCGACCGGTACGCCGTGAAGGACCTGTCCTTCCGGGTCGGGAAGGGGCAGGTGCTCGGGCTCCTCGGCCCCAACGGCGCGGGCAAGACCACGACCCTGCGCATGCTGATGGGGCTCATCACGCCCGACGACGGCGAGATCCGCGTCTTCGGGCAGGCCGTCCGGCCCGGCGCGCCCGTGCTGTCCCGCGTCGGCGCGTTCGTCGAGGGCGCCGGCTTCCTGCCGCACCTGTCCGGGCGTGCCAACCTGGAGCTGTACTGGCAGGCCACCGGACGGCCCGCCGGGGACGCGCACATCGAGGAGGCCCTGGAGATCGCCGGGCTCGGCGACGCCCTGGCCCGCGCCGTCCGCACCTACTCGCAGGGCATGCGGCAGCGGCTCGCCATCGCCCAGGCCATGCTCGGCATGCCGGACCTGCTCATCCTCGACGAACCGACCAACGGACTCGACCCGCCCCAGATCCGCGAGATGCGGGACGTGATGATCCGGTACGCGGCCGGCGGCCGGACCGTCATCGTCTCCAGCCACCTGCTCTCCGAGGTCGAGCAGTCCTGCACCCACCTCGTGGTCATGGACCGGGGCCAGCTCGTCCAGGCTGGCCCGGTCGCCGAGATCACCGGGTCCGGGGAAACGCTGCTGGTCACCAGCGCGCGCGAGGTGACCGAACCCCTCGCGGAGAAGGTCGCCGCGCTGCCCGGGATCGGCTCGGCCGCCCGCACGGAGGACGGCCGCGGGCTGCTCGTACGGCTCGACGGGGCCACCCCGGCCGAGCTGATCGCCGAACTGGTCCGGCTCGACGTGCCGCTGACCGGCGTCGGGCCGCACCGCCGACTGGAGGACGCGTTCCTCACCCTGATCTCCGGAGGCTCCGCATGAGTGCCGCAGCCGATGTCACCGACGTCACCGAAGCCGCCGAGACCGCCGGGGCCCCCGGCTACCGCCCCCGGCACACCCTGCCGCTGCGGGTCGAGGCGATGCGTCAGCTGCGCAGACGCCGCACCCTGATCATGGGCGGGGTGCTGGCGGCACTGCCGTTCGTCCTGATCGTCGCTTTCGCGATCGGCGGCACCCCGGAATCGCGGGGCGGCGGCAGCAGCCGGATCACCCTGATGGACACCGCGACGGCCTCCGCCGCGAACTTCGCCGCGACCTGTCTGTTCGTCTCCGCCGGGTTCCTGCTCGTGGTGCCGGTGGCGCTGTTCTGCGGCGACACCGTCGCCTCGGAGGCGAGCTGGTCCTCGCTGCGCTATCTGCTGGCGGCGCCCGTGCCGCGGGCCAGGCTGCTGTGGAGCAAGCTCGTCGTGGCGCTCGGCTTCAGCCTCGCCGCGATGGTGCTGCTGCCGCTCGTCGCCCTGGCCGCGGGGGCCGTCGCGTACGGCTGGGGGCCGCTCGAACTCCCCACCGGCGGCGCGCTCGCGACCTCGGACACCGTGCCCCGGCTGGCACTCGCCGTCGCGTTCGTCCTCGTCTCGCAACTGGTCACCGCCGGACTGGCGTTCTGGCTGTCGACCAGGACCGACGCCCCGCTGGGCGCGGTGGGCGGCGCGGTCGGGCTGACCATCGTCGGCAATGTGCTGGACGCCGTCACCGCACTCGGTTCCTGGCGCGAATTCCTGCCCGCGCACTGGCAGTTCGCCTGGGCGGACGCGCTCCAGCCGGATCTGGAGTGGGCCGGCATGACGAAGGGTGCGGCGATCTCGGTGACGTACGCCCTGATCCTGTTCGCCCTCGCCTTCCGCGGCTTCGGCCGCAAGGACATCGTGTCCTGAACCGGGCGTCCGGCCCCTGGCCCGCGGTCCCCGGGAATTCGTTCGCAGGGACCGCCGGGCCGGTGTTCTGATGGGGGCCATGACCGCTCCGACCAGGCCGCAGTACGAGATCCGTGCCCAGCACACGGACGACACGATCACCGTCTACCAGGCGTACACCCCGTCCATCGGCCTCCCGGCCGCGCGCGACGGGCGCTTCCCCGACAGCTGGAAGCGGGACCGCATGACGTGGATCAAGCCGAGCTTCCTGTGGATGATGTACCGCTGCGGCTGGGGCACCAAGGAGGGCCAGGAGACCGTGCTGGCCGTCGAGATCACCCGTGAGGGCTTCGACCGGGCCCTGGCCGGGGCCGAACTCTCGCACTACGTCCGGGGAGTCCACCCCGACCACGCCACCTGGCAGCACGCCCTGCGCCGGGCCCCGGCGCGCGTCCAGTGGGACCCCGAGCGGGACCTGCGCCTGGACCGGCTGCCGTACCGTTCCCTCCAGCTCGGGCTCTCCGGCGAGGCGTCGCGGCGGTACGCGGACGAGTGGACGGTGTCCATCCGCGACGTCACCCCGCTCGCCCGGCAGGTCCACGCCCTGGTGGCGGCCGGGGACCTCGACGAGGCGGCCCGGCTGCTGCCCCGGGAGGACCCGTACCCGCTGGGAGCCGCCCCGGTCCCCGAGCCGAACGGAAGGCCCTAGGAAGCGGTGCTGAGCTCCCAGAACCGGAAGACGGTCGAGGTGTCCAGGCAGTTCTGCAGGCCCCGGACGTCCTCGTGGGCGACCGCGTACTGCTTGCCCTGCCACAGCGGCAGCAGCGGCAGCTGGTCCGCCACGATGTCCTGGAGCTTCATGAACTCCTGCCGGGTCTTCGCGCGGTCGGTCATGGACGACGTCCGCGGGATGATCCGGGAGATCTCACCGTTCTCGAAGTTGTTCGCCAGCACGTTGCCCTTGCCGAAGAACGGCTGGGTGAAGTTGTCGGGGTCGGGGTAGTCCGGCACCCAGCCCTTCACGTAGATGCCGTACTTGCCCTCGGAGATGTTCTCCTCGTACTCGTCGAACGGGACGGACTTCATCCGGGCGTCGAAGAGACCGCTCCGGTTCAGCTGCTCGGCGATGGTCCGCAGCTCGTCGTCGGTGGCGGGGCCGTAACGGCTCGGGGTGGACCAGAGGGTGAGCTTCACCTTGTCGGTGATGCCGGCGTCCTCCAGGAGCTTCTTCGCCAGCTTCGGTCGCGGGGTGTCCCCGTACGTGTCGAAGAAGGAGGTCCCGTGGCCGGTGATGCCGACCGGGACGATCGAGTAGAGCGGTGTCGCCGTGGACTCGTAGACCTTGCTGACCAGGGCGTACCGGTCGACGAGATGGGCGATGGCCTTGCGCACGGCGAGCTTGCCGACCACGGGGTCGGCCACGTTGAAGACCAGGTGCTGGACCTCGGCGCTGTTTCCCTGGACGACCTCGATGCTGTCCTTGTCGGCGCCGGGCGAGGTGTCCAGGGCGGCTATCGCCTTGGCGGTGAGACCTCGGTACGCGACGTCCACGTCGCCCTTCTCCAGGGACGCCTTGAGGGCCTGCTGATCGCCGCGGAACAGCCGAAGCGTCACACCGGAGTTCTTCACCTCGGCGTTGCCCCGGTAGCCGGAGTACACCGAGAAGTCGGCCTTCGACTTGTCGATGGAGTCCAGCTCGTAGGGGCCGGAACCGATCGCCCTGTCGCCCTTGAGCAGGCTGTCCGCCGGGTAGACCTCGTGGTCCACGATGGAACCCGCACCCGAGGCGATCTTGCTGGGGAACGTGGCGTCGGGCACCTTGAGGCGGAAGACGACCGTCCGCACGTCCGGGGTCTCGATCGACGCGATGGTGGAGAGCAGCGGCGCCGGACCCGCCGGGTCGTTGATCCTGATCGCCCGGTCGAAGGAGTACTTGACGTCCTTCGACGTGAGGTTGTGGCCGTTGCTGAACTTCAGCCCCTCGCGCAGGGTGCAGGTGTAGGTCTTGCTGTCCTCCGAGAAGCCGCACTCGTCGGCCGCCTCCGGCACCGGGGTGGAGGACCCGGGCGGGAAGCTCAGCAGGGACTGGAAGACGTTGTTGAACAGCAGCCAGGACCCGGGGTCGTAGCCCGCGGCCGGGTCCGTCGCGAGGATGTCGTCGGACATCCCGACGACCATGCTCTCCTTGGAGTCGAACTGCCAGATGTCGTTCTGGGACCCGCACCCCGTCAACAGCGTCGCTGCCAGGCCCACGGAGATCAGGGCGCCCGGCCGACTCGTACGAACCTTCACAGAACGTGCCTCATACTCTCGGCCGGGAGAGGATGTCCCGGACAACCGGATCGGGTCAGGAAGTGCTGTGAACACCGCGGCCGTCCGACGGGAGCCGGCCCGGCCGCCGGGGGTCGTGACATGGACCGGCGGCCCTTCCGGACCCGGTGTTCACCCAGGAACTCTACGCGCGATGACCTGACGTCAAATTCCAGTAGGTGAACGGGAGAAGACAGGTTGTGGTCGGTCTCGTGGTGCCGTTGAACACCCTTATTAGTACACGGCGCCGAGCGACGGTGCAGCAGACGACGGAAAAAGCCGGGGACGGTCGACGGGTTGGCCTGAAAAACCTGGCGACCGATGGCGTCGGCCGGTCGGCGGAGGGCTCCGTGCGCAGGTGTGTTCCGGTGTGCCCACTGGTGTCGACCATGACGTAGCAGCAGATCAGGGCTGCGTCACCGCTCCTTTTGGACACCGTGGCTCCCGGGTGCCGAAACTCACCGGACCCTATCCCCGGATAAATACGGGAAACCTCGTTTTCCGGTGCCTTCCCTCCCCGATGGCGGTTCGGAAGCGGTTCATTTGCCTTCGCCTTTCTGGTCCTCCTGATCCCTCTGGTCCCCATCTGGTGCCACTCGGGTGCCTTTTCCGCATCGCCGCCGGAGCGTCACCTTCCGCGGCATGTGACGGTTCGGACCGACCGCCCGGGGGCCCCGCGCGGTCGGGGGACACGGATACGGGCACGGTCACCCGCACCGGTTCGGCGACGTTCCCCCGTCGTGAGGACTTCGTGCCCCGATCTTGACGTCCGGCCCGTTTCCCGGCCGCTGTTGCCGCATCGAGACTCTTCCGCAACATCCTCGTCGACTCCGACTCGCCGACTCGCACGTCACATTCACAAGTGCAGGCACCAAGACATTGGGGGGAAAGCGATGGAACACCGGACGAGGAAGCACGGGGCGCGCCGGGCGGGCACGTACGGAAGGGGACTCCCGCGGACGTGGCAGGGGGCCCTCGGGGCACTGCTGGCGGGAGGGATGCTGCTCACCGGATGCTCGGGCACCTCGTACGACTCCACCACGAGCGACCAGCGGGGCGTGCGGGGCGGGGCGCCCGCGCCCGCCGCCCCGGGCGGCGCGGCCGGGAGCGGCGCGGAGAAGAAGCGGGACGTGGACGGGCCGAAGGAATCCGCGCCGCCGGTCGCGCCCGACTACCTGTCCACCTTCGCCCTGGACGTCGACACCGCCTCCTACGGCTACGCGCGCCGCGTCCTGGCCGACGGCAGTCTGCCGAGGCCGGAGACCGTGCGGCCCGAGGAGTTCGTCAACAGCTTCCGCCAGGGCTACCGGAGGCCGGAGGGCAACGGCTTCGCCGTGAACATGGACGGGGCCAGGCCCACGGCGAAGAACGCCGACTGGTCGCTGGTGCGGGTCGGGCTGGCCACCAGGGCCGCCCCCTCCCGCTCCTCCCGGCCGCCCGCCGCGCTCACCTTCGTCGTCGACATCTCCGGCTCGATGGCCGCCGCGGGCCGCCTCGACCTGGTGAAGCAGTCCCTGCGCATCCTGGCCGACGAACTCCGCGACGACGACTCGATCTCCCTGGTCACCTTCAGCGACGAGGCGGAGACCCTGCTGCCGATGACCCGGGTGGGGGGCCACCGGGACAAGATCCGCGACCGGGTGGGCTCCATGGAGCCCACCGACTCCACCAATGTGGAGGCCGGCATCAGGCGCGGCTACGAGGAGGCGGTCGAGGGCCGCGCCAAGGGCTCCACCAACCGGGTCGTCCTGCTCTCCGACGCGCTCGCCAACACCGGCGAGACCGAGGCCGAGGGCATCCTGAAGCGCATCGACTCCGCCCGCCGCGAGTACGGCATCACCCTCTTCGGGGTCGGCGTCGGCAGTGAGTACGGCGACGCGCTGATGGAGGAGCTCACCAACAAGGGCGACGGCCACACCACGTACATCGCCGACGAGACCCAGGCCCGCAAGGTCTTCGTCGACCAACTGCCCGCCCACCTCGAACTGACGGCCCGCGACGCCAAGGCCCAGGTCGCCTTCGACCCGGAGACCGTGAAGCAGTTCAAGCTCATCGGGTACGAGAACCGGAAGGTCGCCGACGAGGACTTCCGCAACGACCGCGTCGACGGCGGCGAGGTCGGCCCCGGCCACACGGTGACGGCGCTCTACGCGGTGCGCCTCAAGGAGGGCGCGTCCGGCCACGTGGCGACCGCGACCGTGCGCTGGCAGGACCCGAAGACCAGGAAACCCCACGAGCGGACCGGCTCCGTCACCACGGACACGATCGACGGCCCGCTGTGGGGCGGCTCCTCCCGGCGACTCCAGGTGACCGCCGTCGCCGCCTACTTCGCCCAGTCGCTGCGCGGCGAGGAACTGACGGGCGCGCCCGGCCTCGGTGAACTCGCCTCGCGGGCCGGGAAGCTGGCCACCGACACCGAGGACGACTCGGTGCGGAAGCTGGCGACCGCGATCGAGCAGGCCGCCCGGCTGCGTGACGGCAGGCGCGACGGCGCGACCGGGGGAGAAGCCGAGGGGGAGATCGACTGACCTCCGGCACAAGGGAGTTGACGCGTCGCACCGCCCTGCGGAAGTGGGCTGTGCGACGCGTGTGCCGACGACATGATGTATCCCATGTCCTCCTCCCTCGAATCCCTGTTCCTGGCCCTCGCCGTCATCACGACCGGGCTCTACGCCGGACTGATGCTGACGTTCCTGACCTCGATCATGCCCGGCCTGGCGGTCCTGCCGGACGAGCGGTTCACGGACGCCATGCGCCGCTTCAACGAGAAGGTTCCCGGCCCGTTCTTCCTGCTCCTCTTCTTCGGGGTGATCGCCTTCCCGGCCGTCGTGGTCTTCGGCGACGACGGCATCGACCGGGTGCTCGCCCTGGCCGCACTGGCCTGCGCGGTCGGCAGCCACCTGATCACGATCGCCGGCAACGTCCCGCTGAACAACCGGCTCGCGCAGTCGGAGGGCGACGACGACGGCGCCGCCCGCGCCGCCTTCGAAGGCCGGTGGAACCGGCTCCACCGGGTCCGGACGCTCCTGTCGCTCGCCGCGTTCGTCCTGCTGGCCGCGGTCGGCTCGTAAGACGTACCCGCACCACGGGCCGGACCTTTCGCACGGGCCCGCCCCTTCGCGAACACGCCCCGTCCCCTTCGCACCACGGGCCGGGCCACGAACGGACCCGCCGCGCGCCCGGCGCGTGGAGGAGCTGTGACGGTCCGGCCCGCGGGGCAACCCCGGCCCGTTCCCACCGGTCTGAGCCTGCACGGTGCCGGTACTCCGCGCACCCTCCGGAACGTCCTTCCCGAACCCGACCGAAGGAGCCCCCGTGGCAGCCCGTGCCCTCGGAACCGCCGTCGTCCTCGCCCTCACCGCGACGACCGCCGTGATCACCCTTCCCACCGCGGGGGCGGCGACGCCCCGAACGGCCCCCGCCACGGCCCCGGCGTCCGCGGAATCCGCCGTCCCCACCCCGGCCGCGCGCCGCGACGACTTCAACGGCGACGGCTACCGGGACGTGGCGTTCAGCGCCCCCGACGCCACCGTCGGGGGCCGGGCCGAAGCCGGGTACGTGGGCGTGGTGTACGGCTCCGCGAAGGGCCTGCAGACCTCCACCAAGCAGGTCTTCACCCAGGATGCGCCCGGAATACCGGGCACCGCCGCGGCCGGTGTCCGGTTCGGTGGCGCGACGGCCGCCGCCGACCTCGACGGCGACGGGTACGGCGACCTCGTCGTCGGCGCGGAGAACGAGAAGGCCGGCACGTCCGGGTCCGCCGGTTCGCTCACGGTGATCTGGGGCGGCCCGCAGGGCCTGTCCGGCGGCGCGACCCTGCTGACCGGCGACGAGCAGTACGAGGGCATCGGCGGCAAGGTCGCCGTCGGGGACTTCGACGGCGACGGCGACACGGACGTGGTCACCCTCGGCAGGAGCGTCCTCCACGTCCTGTCCGGCCCGTTCGGGCGCGACGGCGGCGCGGCGGCCCCGGTCAGGGAGATCCGCGACATGGACGACCTGCGGTACATGGACCTCACCGCGGGCGACTTCGACGGCGACGGTCGCGACGACCTCGCCGGTGTCGTCCACGACGGCGACGAGTACGACGCCCGGCGCGCCATCGTCCGCAGGGGCGGCGCCACCGGCCTCGCCGAGGACTACACCGTCGTCAAGGGCGCGAACGGCTACCGCCTCCAGGCCGGCGAGACCATCGAGGCCGGTCACGTCGACGGCGACAAGTACGCCGACCTCGTCGTGGGCCGCATGGTCGAGGGCTACGACAGCGACCTGGACAACCCGCTCGCCCGGGGCGGCATGGTCACCTATGTCCCGGGCGGACCCACCGGCCCGCGGGGCGACCGGGCCAAGGTCTTCAACCAGGACAGCGCCGGTGTCCCCGGCGCCGCCGAGACGGGCGACGGCTTCGGCGCCTCGCTGTCGGTCGGCGACATGAACGGCGACGGCTACGGCGACATCGCCGTCGGCGTACCCGGCGAGGCCCTCGGCACGAAGAAGCGGGCGGGCTCGGTCCTGATCCTCCCCGGCACCGCCTCCGGCCCCACCGGGACCGGCACCCTGGGCTTCAACCAGGACACCGCGGACGTCCCCGGGGCCGCCGAGGCCGGGGACGGGTTCGGCGCCGCCGTGAAGCTGGTCGACGCCGACCGCGACGGCCGCGGCGAACTGGTCGTCGGCGCACCCGGCGAGAACACGGGCGCGGGCTCCCTGTGGGTCTTCCCGGCCACGGCCTCCGGCGTGACGGCCAAGGGCTCGTTCACCTTCGGCCACGGCACCCTCGGCACGGTGGGCACGGGCGCGCGACTGGGCGCTTCGTTCAACCGCTGACGACGCGCCCGGGGGTGGGGCCCGCCCCACCCCCGGGAGTCGGGCAGCGGGTATGTCCCGCCCCGAAATCGCCTCCTACGGTGGGGCCATGAGCTCCCGCACCGTGTGGCAGGCCCTGCCCGGTCCTCGTTACCCGCTGTCCTCCTGGCCCTGGCGGTCGGCCGGCTACCTGACCGGCGGCGCGGCGGCGGGAGCGGTCCTCCTGGTGGCGGGCGTGCTCGGGGTGGTCGTGGGCGGCGCGCTCTCCCTCGTACTGATCGGGCTGCCGCTGCTCGCGCTCATGGCCCTGACCGGGATTCCGGTGGCGGCCCTGGAGCGGCGCCGACTGCGGCTGATGGACCCCGGACCGGCGCCGGACCCGCACCGCAGGCCCGCCGAACCGGGGCTGTGGAGCTGGCTGACGTGCCGGTTCCGGGAGCGGGCCACCTGGGGGGAACTCGGGTACGCGCTGCTGTTCGCCGTGGTCCTGTGGCCGCTCGACGCCCTCGTGGTGGCCGTCTGCGCGGTCGTACCGCTGACGATGGCGGCCACCCCCGTGCTGCTGCGGGTGTACGGGGACGGCGAGGAACTCCGCGTGGTGAAGCTGTGGACGGTCACGACGTGGTCCGGGGCCTTCGCGACGGCGGCGGGCGGCCTCGTGCTCCTGCTGCTGGGCGGGTACGCCCTGGGCGCGGCGGCCGGGGCGCGCGCGGCGCTGACCCGCCTCCTGCTCGTCCCCGGACCGACGGAACTGGACGACCGGCTGGTCGAACTGGTCCGCTCCCGCGTCCGGCTGGTCGACGCCTTCGAGGCCGAGCGCCGCCGCATCGAGCGCGACCTCCACGACGGGGCCCAGCAACGCATCGTCGCGCTCACCATGATGCTCGGCCTGGCCCGGCTGGACGCCCCGCCCGGCCCGCTCGCCGACCAACTGGCCAGGGCCCACGAGGAGGCGGGCCGGGCCCTGGCCGAACTGCGCGAGCTGATCCACGGCATCCACCCCCAGGTCCTGGCCGACTACGGTCTGCGGGCGGCGGTCGCCGACGCCGCCGAACGCTCCGTGATCCCCGTCGGCCTCCGGCTCGACCTGCCCGGCAGACTCCCCGAAGCCGTCGAGGCCGCCGCGTACTTCGTGGTCTGCGAGGCACTGGCCAACGTCGCCCGGCACAGCGGGGCGAGCCGCGCCGAGATCAGCGGCGGCCACACCGGGGACCGGCTGTTCCTGGAGATCCACGACGACGGCCGGGGCGGCGCGAGCACGACCGGCGGCGGCAGCGGGCTGACCGGCCTGGCCGACCGGGTATCCGTGCTCGATGGCAGACTTGCGCTGTCCAGCCCGGCCGGGGGACCGACCCGATTGCGTGTGGAGATTCCTTGCGAGTGGACCGATCGCTCCGGGTAGTCCTGGCCGAGGACAGCGTGCTGCTGCGCGACGGACTGACCGGCCTGCTCGGCCGGTTCGGCCACGAGGTGGTCGCGGCGGTCGGGGACGCGGAGGCCCTCGTGGCGGCCGAGGCCGAACACGCCCCGGACATCGTCGTGACGGACGTCCGGATGCCGCCCGGCTTCCAGGACGAGGGCCTGCACGCCGCGATCCGCCTGCGCACCCGACGCCCCGCCCTCCCGGTGCTGGTCCTGAGCCAGTACGTGCAACGCACCTACGCCGCCGACCTCCTCGACTCCGGCGACGGTTCGGGCGTCGGCTACCTGCTCAAGGACCGGGTCGGCCAGGTCGAGGAGTTCATCGACGCCCTGCACGAGGTCGCCGACGGCGGCACGGTCGTCGACCCCGAGGTCGTACGCCAACTCCTGCGCCGCCGCCGCGACCCCCTGGAACGCCTCACCCCCCGCGAACGCGAGGTGCTCGCCCAGGTGGCCCAGGGCAGGTCGAACGGCGCCATCGCCCGCGAACTGGTCGTCTCCGAGGCGGCGGTGGGCAAGCACATCGGCAACATCCTCGCCAAACTCGACCTTCCCCCCGCCGACGAGACCCACCGCAGGGTCCTGGCGGTCCTGACGTACCTGCGCGCCTGACCCGCCCCCGCGGGGCGTTGCTCCCGGCTCTCCCGGCCGGATCCCGGGCCACCAGGGCTTATGCCGTCACTACGTGGTCTTCGCTAGCGTGCATCCGCCCGAGAAAAAAGGCCCTCCTGGTCGGAGGGCCCATGGGCCTGCGCGCTGTGCGCCCCCGGCAGGACTCGAACCTGCGGCCAAGTGCTTAGAAGGCACCTGCTCTATCCACTGAGCTACGGGGGCCGGGTGGTGGCCTCGGCGGACTGGAGCCCTGGGGCCGGGCCGGTTGGTGACCAGCCGGAACAAGGATAGAGCTCCTGTTGCCTCGTCCTGGTTGCTTCACCTGCGTGGCACGATGTGGAGGTTCGGTGAAGCGAACCGATAATCGCAGGTAGGTGGGATTCGCGCACCGCTTTTGGCGTCTCGCGCGCCGGGTGTTGTGCACTCGTTATGCCTGCGCCCCACTCGTCCCCTCTGTCCCGACTCCATTTTCGATGGAGAACCGGCGCGCAGAGGGGGTTATACGCTTCAAAAAGGCTTCAAAATTGGGCATTCTTCGCATGTGGTGACCTTGGATGGACGGCCTCAGCTCATCGACGCACTTTCCGCCCTGCGCGACCGTGTCGCTGCCGTGCGTCTTCCACTTCCGCTGCCGGGGGCGGCACGCGCCCGGCAGACCCGGGACGAACTGCTCGCCCAGCTCGACGACTATCTGCTTCCCCGACTGAGGGAGCCCGAAGCGCCCCTGCTCGCCGTCGTGGGCGGATCGACCGGCGCGGGGAAGTCGACGCTCGTCAACTCCCTGGTGGGAAGACGGGTCAGCGAGGCCGGGGTGCTGCGGCCGACCACCCGGACACCTGTGCTGGTCTGCCATCCGGACGACCACCACTGGTTCGCGGGGGTGCGCGTACTGCCGCAGCTGACCAGGGTCTGGTTGCCCCCGCAGGAGACCGGGGGCCCCGACGGGTGCGACGAGCTCGACGGGGGCGAGGAGGAGGACGCGAACGCGTTGCGCGTCGAGACCGCGCCCGGAATGCCGCGCGGGCTCGCGCTGCTCGACGCGCCCGACATCGACTCGCTCGTGGTGCGCAACCGGGTGCTGGCCGCCGAGTTGATCTGCGCCGCGGACGTATGGGTGATGGTGACCACGGCCTCCCGGTACGCGGACGCGGTGCCCTGGCACCTGCTGCGCACCGCCAAGCAGTACGACGCCTCGCTCGTCACCGTCCTGGACCGGGTGCCGCACCAGGTGATCGGCGAGGTCTCCCGGCAGTACGGGGCGCTGCTCACCCGGGCCGGTCTCGGCGAGGTGCCGCGCTTCACCATCCCCGAACTGCCCGAGTCGGCCGGTGGCGGCAACGGGCTGCTGCCCACGACCGCGGTCGCCCCGCTGCGGGCCTGGCTCAGCCACCGCGCCCAGGACCCGGCGGCCCGCCAGCAGGCCGTCGGGCGCACGGCGGCCGGGGCCATCGCCTCGCTGGACGTGCGGATGCTGGAGCTGGCCGGGGCCGTCGCGGCCCAGTACGCGGCGTCGGTACGGCTGAGCGGAGTGGTCGAGGACGCGTACCGGACGGAGGGCGCCCGGGTGCGGCGGAGGCTGCGCGGCGGCGGCGTGCTCGCCGGGGACGCCCGGACCAGATGGCGCGGCTACCCCCTGTACAGCACCTCCGAGGAACTCCTCGAAGCGCTGGTCGAGAGCCTCGCCGCGCTCCTGCAGTGCGCCGTGGCCGCCGCCGACGAACAGATCCGCACGACCTGGCGGCGCGATCCGGCGGCCGGGGCGTTCGGCTTCGAGGACGTCGGCCGGGAGGCCGGGGGGTGGGGGCCCGCCGAGGACATCCGGGGCCGGATCGCCATGGCCGTACGGCGGTGGTGGCGGGTCCTGGAGGAACTGGCCGAGGAGGAGGTGCGCCGGCTGGAGCGCAACGCCGCCCCCGACGCCGGGACCGTGACGGCGCTGCTGGCCGCCGCGCTGCTCGGCGGCCGCCGCACCCGCGGCGCCGGGGAGCAGCTCGCCGAACGGATCGGTGCCCAGGGCGCGCTGCGGCTGCGCGACAAGGGAGGGGCCCTGCTCACCGACTGCCTCGACCGGGTGCTGAACGGCGAGCGCGACCGGCGGCTCGCCCCGCTCGACGCGCTCGACGTGGCCCCGGAGCCGCAGGCCGAACTGATCGCCGCGCTGTCCGTACTGCAGAAGGAGAGGTGGCAGTGATGACTGCCGTCACCGACGAGGGAACCGGCCGGGGCGGAAGCTCCGCCCCGCACGGGAACCGGGACGCCGACATCCCGGGGCGCAGGACCGGGACGAGGACGGGCCCGGGCCCGGACGCCGAAAAGGCCGTACGGGCGGCGGGCCCCGGCCGGAACGTCGACGGCGAGGGGCGGGACGGCGGCACGGTGGGCCGTCCGGCCGAGCCGGGCCGGGAGTGGAACGACGGGCTCATCGCCCGCCGGGCCGCCGCCAGGGCGGCCGACCCCGAACCCGAGACCATGAGCGACGACGACGCGCGGCTGCCCCAGGTCGAGGCTTACGTGCCCTCCGGCGGCCCGCTCCGGCCGAGGCTGGACGCGCTGCGCGAACTCGTCGGGCTGTCCAGGGCCCGGCTCGACGGGGCCACCCTCGCCGAGGCGGGACGGGTGCTCGACGAGGCGGCGGCGCGGCAGCGGCTCTCCTCCCGGCACACCGTCGTCGCCATCGCGGGTGCGACCGGCAGCGGCAAGTCGACCCTCTTCAACACCCTCGCGGGCGCCCAGATCTCCGACACCGGGCTGCGCAGGCCGACGACCTCCGCCCCCATCGCCTGTTCCTGGACCGACGGGGCCGCGGGCCTGCTGGACCGGCTCGCCATCCCGGGGCGGCTGCGGCGCAGGCCGCAGCAGGGCGGTACGGAGGCCGACGAGGCCCTGCAGGGGCTCGTCCTGGTCGACCTGCCCGACCACGACTCGGCGGCGACCGGCCACCGCGACCAGGTCGACCGGGTGCTCGCGCTGGTCGACGCGGTGATCTGGGTCGTCGACCCGGAGAAGTACGCGGACGCGGCGCTGCACGAGCGCTATCTGCGGCCGCTCGCCGGACACGCCGAGGTCACCTTCGTCGTCCTCAACCAGATCGACCGGCTGCCCGGCGACACCGCCGACCAGGTCCTCGACGACCTGCGCAGGCTGCTCGACGAGGACGGCATGGCCCTGGGCGAGCACGGCGAGCCCGGTGCCACCGTCATGTCCCTGTCCGCGCTCACCGGTGAGGGGGTGGGCGAACTGCGCGAGGTGCTCGGCCGGTTCGTCCAGGAACGCACCGCGGCGGCCCGCCGGCTCTCCGCGGACGTGGACGTCGCCGCGGCCAGGCTCCGCCCGGTGTACGTGACCGAGGGGCGGGCCGGACTCGGCGAACAGGCCCGCGAGGAGTTCGCCGACCGGCTCGCGGAGGCCGTCGGGGCGGCGGCGACGGGCCAGGCGGCCGAACGCGAGTGGCGCCGCAACGCCGGACGGGCTTGCGGCACACCGTGGTTGCGGCTGTGGCGCTGGTACGAGTCCACCCGGCGGCCCGGGAGCCCGGAGCGTTCCGTGCAGCCCGCGCCCCCCGAGGAGCGGCTCACCTCCCGGCAGCGCGTCGAGCAGGCGGTCCGGGCGGTGGCGGACGAAGCCGCGGACGGGCTGCCGGGCCCCTGGGCGCAGGCGGTCCGCGAGGCGGCGGTGAACGGTGCGGAGGGGCTGCCGGAGGCGCTCGACGAACTGGTCGAACGGGTCGGGGCCGTGGAGGAGCGGGGCCGGGCGAACGGTACGGGCGGAGCCGACGGCGCGGGCGAGGAGGGGCGCGGTGCGGCGGCCAAGGAGCCGGGGACGGCCGGGACCTCCGGTACGGCGCACGGCGGGCGGACGAACGGGCGGCCGCCCAGGCCGAAATGGTGGCCGGCCGCCGTGCTGGCCCAGGTGTCGATGACGCTGTTGCAGGTCTTCGGCGGTCTCTGGCTGGTCGGTCAGATCGTCGGGGTGCTCGAACCGGGCTTCGTCGTCCCGGCCCTGATGATGCTGGCCGGGGTCGTCGGCGGCCCCCTGGTGGAGTGGTCGTGCGTGGTCGCGGCGCGGGGGCCGGCGCGACGGTACGGGCAGGAGGCCGAGCGGCAGTTGCGCGAGGCGGCGGCGGCGTGCGGGCGGGCGCGGGTCCTCGACCCGGTGGCGGCCGAACTCGCGCGGTACCGCGAGGTGCGGGAGAGGTACGTGACGGTGACGGAGATTTCCACAACCGGTACGTAGTCCACAGGCCCCGGCAGGATTTCCGCCTCTCCTTCAGTCTGGGACCGGTGGCCGCGCGGAAGCGGTCACCGGTCCGAGGGCCGAAGGGGAGGCGGAGTCATGAACGACACCTTGGTGACGCTGGTGGGCAACGCGGCGACGGGAGTGGAGTTCCGGGAGACGGCGTCCGGCGGAATGGCGCGATTCCGTTTCGCGGTGACGCCGCGGCGTTGGGATCGCGGGAAACAGCTCTGGACCGACGGGCACACCAGCTTTTTCACCGTGTGGGCCTGGCGGGCGCTCGCGCTGAATCTGTCCGGTTCCGTTTCCGTCGGGGAACCACTCGTCGTGCACGGCAGGCTGAAGGTGCGTGAGGAGGAACGGGAGGGGCGGCGGAAGACGTTCGTGGACATCGAGGCGGTCGCGGTGGGCCACGATCTGACGCGGGGGACGGCCGCGTTCCGGCGGGTGGCGAAAGGGGAGTCCGCCTTGACGATTTCCGTGGGGAGCCCGGACGGGGCGGGCGGTCCGGGCGGCGGGGACCCGTGGGACAGGGGGAGCGACGGGGGAGACGCAGGCGGCGGTGAAAGCAGTGAAGGAGGCGAAAGGGAGGAAGGGGAACGGCCCGTGCGGCGGGGGAACGAGCGGTCCACGGGGAGTCGGAAGACCGACGGGGAGCTCGCCCCGGTGCCGTGAACGGTCCGGGCCGGACGACCGGACGGAACGTGAACCGGAGGGGGCGGGACGGTTCCGGATCCGAGGGGCGGGGGAACACATGCGAGATCGGCGATAACGATTCCGATTCGGAATGGTTGTACGACGGTATGACTGGGGACTGTTCATCTTTTCGTCCCTAGGATTCCCCCGTACTCACGGGGCACTTGAGTCGACTGGCAGGACAATCCCCACACGCGTATCGGGCGCGGAAGGTCCTGCCCGGAGGGGAATTCTGTGTTTTCTGCTTCTTCAGCGACCGCTTCGCCGTCCAGGGAGACGACGACCGGCTCTTCACGGCGGCGCGGCATAACCAGGCTGGCCGCGTCCGTGGTGGCGTCCGGGTTGGTCATGGCAGGCGCCCTCGTCGGCGCGGGCAGCGCGGTCGCCGACGAGACCCCGCAGCACCAGGGCGGCGCGGCCGCGGTCCTGGACGGGTTGAAGACCTACGACCGTGCTGTGCTCCACGCGGACGGCAAGAACCAGGAGCTGCCCGCCGGTCTCTTCGAGATGACCGTCGACGGCGGCGGCAAGCTCAAGACGTACTGCATCGACATCCACAACCCCACCCAGGACCAGGCGAAGTACCTGGAGACCCCCTGGAACCAGACCTCGCTCAACACCAACAAGAACGCGGGCAAGATCCGCTGGATCCTGGAGCACTCCTACCCGCAGGTCGACGACCTCGCGGCGCTCGCCAAGGCGGCCGGCACCGGCCCGCTCACCGAGAAGACCGCGGCGGCGGGCACCCAGGTCGCCATCTGGCGCTACTCGGACAACGTCGACGTGGAGGCCACCGACGGCCAGGCCGAGAAGCTCGCCGACTGGCTGGAGAAGAGCGCCGTCGACCAGGCCGAGCCCAAGGCGTCCCTCGCCCTGGACCCGGCCGCGGTCTCCGGCAAGTCCGGTGAGAAGCTCGGCCCGATCACCGTCCGCACCAACGCCGGCCAGGTCTCCGTGACCCCGCCCGCCGACGCGGCGAGCGGCGTCAAGGTCACCGACAAGAGCGGCAAGCCCGTCACCACCGCGGCCAACGGCGCCGAGCTCTACTTCGACGTCCCGGCGGGTGCCGCCGACGGCACCGCCTCGCTGACCGTCCAGGCCACCACCTCGGTGCCGGTCGGCCGGGCCTTCGCCGGTGTCACCAAGAGCCAGACCATGATCCTGGCCGGCTCCAGCGAGTCCACGGTCTCCGCGACCGCCACCGGCACCTGGGCCAAGAAGGGCGCCATCCCGGCCGTCTCGGCCCAGAAGAACTGCGCCAAGGGCGGCGTGGACGTCACCGCGAGCAACGAGGGCGACGAGGCGTTCACCTTCGAGCTGGCCGGTGCGAAGCACACCATCGAGGCGGGCAAGTCCGAGACGGTCACCATCCCGGTCGCCGAGGACCAGGCGTACGACTTCACGATCACCGGCCCCGGCGGCTTCAGCAAGACGTTCAAGGGCGTCCTGGACTGCAAGACCAGCGGCAGCGCCACCGGCGGCACCGACACCCAGACCGGTGGGGACAAGCCCGCTCCGGCCACCTCCGGCTCCAGCGCCACCGGCGGCTCGGGTGACCTCGCCGAGACCGGTGGCTCCAGCGCCACCCCGGTCATCGCGGGCATCGCGATCGCCCTCGTCGTCGTCGGCGGCGGCGCGGTCTTCCTGCTCCGCAAGCGCAAGACTCAGGCCTCCGCCTGATCGAGTGGTGACGAGGGGCGGGCGGATCGTCGCGCCCGTCCGGTGACGGCCCCGGTACGCCGCCGCGCACGCTGACCACAGCGTCCGCAGGCCCGTACCGGGGCTTTCGCGTGCCGGGGCGGCCTTCGCGCGGGGCTCCGGGCCCGGCCCGTACGGGATCCGCACGGGCCGGAGGCCGTACTGGTTTCCGTCCGGGTGCCGACGTCAGGCAAGATGGGTGTATCTGCCCACACCTCTATTGCTGCCGGACGGTTTCTCTTGGCTGAGTACATCTACACCATGCGCAAGACGCGCAAAGCGCACGGCGACAAGGTGATCCTCGATGACGTCAACCTGAACTTCCTGCCCGGCGCGAAGATCGGTGTCGTGGGCCCCAACGGCGCCGGCAAGTCCACGGTGCTGAAGATCATGGCGGGCCTGGAGCAGCCGTCCAACGGCGACGCGTTCCTGTCGCCCGGCTTCACCGTCGGCATCCTCATGCAGGAGCCGCAGCTCGACGAGACGAAGACCGTCCTGGAGAACGTGCAGGACGGCGCCGCCGAGATCATGGGCAAGCTCAAGCGCTTCAACGAGGTCGCCGAGCTCATGGCGACCGACTACTCCGACGAGCTCATGGACGAGATGGGCAAGCTCCAGGAGGTCCTGGACCACGCCAACGCGTGGGACCTGGACGCCCAGCTGGAGCAGGCCATGGACGCGCTGGGCTGCCCGCCCGGCGACTGGCCGGTCGTCAACCTCTCCGGTGGCGAGAAGCGCCGCGTGGCGCTCTGCAAGCTCCTCATCGAGGCCCCGGACCTGCTGCTCCTCGACGAGCCCACCAACCACCTCGACGCCGAGTCGGTGAACTGGCTGGAGCAGCACCTCTCGAAGTACGCGGGCGCCGTCGTCGCCGTCACGCACGACCGGTACTTCCTGAACAACGTCGCCGAGTGGATCCTGGAGCTCGACCGCGGCCGCGCCCTGCCGTACGAGGGCAACTACTCCACGTACCTCGACAAGAAGGCCGCCCGCCTCAAGGTCGAGGGCCGCAAGGACGAGAAGCGCGCCAAGCGGCTCAAGGAAGAGCTGGAGTGGGTCCGCTCCAACGCCAAGGGCCGGCAGACCAAGTCCAAGGCCCGTCTCGCCCGTTACGAGGAGATGGCGGCCGAGGCGGACAAGATGCGGAAGCTGGACTTCGAGGAGATCCAGATCCCGCCGGGCCCGCGTCTCGGGTCCATCGTCGTCGAGGTCGAGAACCTCTCGAAGGCCTTCGGCGACAAGGTCCTCATCGACGACCTGTCGTTCACGCTGCCGCGCAACGGCATCGTCGGCGTCATCGGTCCGAACGGCGCGGGCAAGACCACGCTGTTCAAGATGATCCAGGGCCTGGAGACCCCCGACAGCGGCTCGGTCAAGATCGGTGAGACGGTCAAGATCTCCTACGTCGACCAGTCCCGCGCCAACATCGACCCGAAGAAGACCCTCTGGGCCGTCGTCTCGGACGAGCTGGACTACATCAACGTCGGCCAGGTCGAGATGCCCTCGCGGGCGTACGTCTCCGCGTTCGGCTTCAAGGGCCCGGACCAGCAGAAGCCGGCCGGCGTCCTGTCCGGTGGTGAGCGCAACCGCCTCAACCTGGCGCTGACGCTCAAGGAGGGCGGCAACCTGCTGCTCCTCGACGAGCCCACCAACGACCTCGACGTCGAGACCCTGTCCTCGCTGGAGAACGCCCTCCTGGAGTTCCCCGGCGCCGCGGTGGTCATCTCCCACGACCGCTGGTTCCTGGACCGGGTCGCCACGCACATCCTGGCGTACGAGGGCGACTCCAAGTGGTACTGGTTCGAGGGCAACTTCGAGTCGTACGAGAAGAACAAGGTCGAGCGCCTCGGCGCGGACGCGGCCCGTCCGCACCGTGCCACGTACAAGAAGCTCACGCGGGGCTGATCGTCTTGGCTCGTCACATCTACAGCTGCCCGCTGCGCTGGTCGGACATGGATGCCTTCGGCCACGTGAACAACGTGGTCTTCCTCCGCTACCTGGAGGAGGCGCGCATCGACTTCATGTTCCGGCTGGCGCCGGGGGACGGCTCGCCCTCCTTCTCGGGCGGGTCCGTCGTGGCCCGGCACGAGATCGACTACATACGGCCGCTGGTCCACCGGCACGCGCCGGTCACCATCGAGTCGTGGGTCACGAAGATCGGCGCGGCGTCGCTGACGATCAAGTACGAGATCAAGGACCCGGACGAGGTGTACGTACGGGCCTCGACCATCGTCGTGCCGTACGACCTGGCCCGGTCGCGGCCCCGTCGGATCTCCGACGAGGAACGGTTCTTCCTTGAGCAGTACATGGCCGAGGAGCCCGCTGCGGTATGACGGTGCCCGTACGGTCGCTGGAATTCGCCGACCCGAGGGAGGCCGCGGACCTCGCGGCCTTCCTCGGCCGGTTGCTCCGCTACGACCGGGCCGCCGCGGTGCGGTTGCAGGCGGGCGGCGGGGCACTGGCGGTGTTCGGCCGTCCGCCGTCGTTCGAGGTCCTGGCGGTCCGGGCGGCGCGGCTCGCCGCCCCGGACGAGTTCGACGTCACCGTGTCCGCCGGTGAGCTCCTCGAATCCCTGGAGGAGTCGACCGGCGCGGGCGCGATCCCGGCCCCCGTCACCGGGCCGCCGTGGACGGGCGTGCTCCCGCCGCGCGGCGGCTGGCGGGAACAGCCGGGGCTGCCGGGGCCACCGGCCCTGCGCGGCGCCGTCGCCGCCGCCGTGGCCGAGTTCCGCGGCCGTGACGAGGCCCTGCCCGAGGAACGCCGCACCCGGGCGGAACGAGACCTGATCGGCCGCGAGATCTGGTCCCGGACGGTCGGCGGCACCGCCCTCCCGCTGCGCGCCGTGCACGCCGCCCAGTCGCTGGGGTTCCTGCGCGCGGCGCCGGACTTCCCGGTCGCCCTGCTCGCTGCCGGTTCCTGGCTGCGGCTGCGCACCCCGTTCGGCTCGATCGCCCTGCGCGGCCCGGGAAGCGGCCTCGGCACCCTCGCGGTGACGGTGGGCGCGGGCTGAGGCCCGAGCGGCCCGGTTTCGAGCGGAGGCCCGGCGGGGGAGATCCCGCCGGGCCCGTACGCCTGCTGATCAACGGTCCTTCCCGGTGTGCGGCGCAGGGCCGGTGCCCCCTCGTACGGGCCACTCGGCGGAAGCCGCCCGGGGCAGGCCCCGCCCGTCACGGGCGCGGCTGGTCGTCCGGCCAGATCCCGATGTGGTCCTGCTCCAGCTCCAGCATCACCCGGTGCTCCATGCCGAGCGCCTCCGTGTAGTCGGCGGGCAGTTGCAGCCGGCCCGCGCGGTCGAGCATCGCGTACTCCCGCGCCACCTGGGACTCCTGGCCCGTCGCCGCGTCCACCTCGGTACGGCGCAGCACCTCGGAGGACGTACGGCCGTCGCGGATGGCGACCGTGCGGCGGACCTCGGACGCCACCGCCTGGTCGTGGGTGACGATCACGATCGTGGTGCCGAGCTCTTCGTTGGCGCGGCGGAACGCGGCGAAGATCTGCTCGCCCGTGGCCGAGTCGAGCTCGCCCGTCGGTTCGTCGGCGAGCAGCACCGACGGGCTGTTGGCGAGGGCCACCGCGATCGCAACCCGCTGCTGCTGGCCGCCGGAGAGCTGCTGCGGGCGCCGGTCGCGGCAGTCCGCGACGTCCAGGATCCGGAGCAGCGAATCGGCGCGGGCGGTCCGCTCGGCGTTCCGGCCCCGGCCGCGCAGCTGCATCGGCAGGGTGACGTTCTGGACGGCGGTGAGGTACGGGAGCAGGTTGCGGGCGGTCTGCTGCCAGACGAAGCCGACGACCTCCCGGCGGTAGCGGAGCCGTTCCTTCTGCCCCATCGACAGCAGGTCGCGGCCGGCCACCTTCGCCGACCCGGCCGTCGGCACGTCCAGGCCCGCCAGGATGTTCATCAGGGTCGACTTGCCGCTGCCGGAGGCGCCGACCAGGGCCATCAACTCGCCCTCGGTGACCAGGAGGTCGAGGCCCTGGAGGGCCTGCACCTCCACCCCGTCCGCGGAGAAGATGCGGACCAGCCGGTCGCAGGCGATCAGCGCGTCGTGCCCGTAGGAGGGCCGGTCGCGGCGGGCGGTGGCCCGCTGTTCGAGCTCGGCGAGGGTGGTGCCGGTGGACGGTGACGTCATCGGGGGTCTCCTGCCCTGAGTTCGGTGATCGATCCGCGGCGGCTCGCCCACCATGCCTGGACGGCGGCCGTCGTCGCGGTGAGGACGACCACGCCGAGTGCCGGAAGCACCAGCGACCACGGGTCGGGCCGCAGGTGGGCGGTGTCCGGCGCGGTGGCGCCGGGACCGTTGAAGAGCGCCAGCCCCACGAGGTCGACGCCCGGGGCCAGCAGCGTGATCGCCGCCCAGCCGACCAGCACCCCGCCGAGGGCCGCGGGCAGGGCCTGCGGCAGCGATTCCAGCCCCAGCAGCCGTCTGCCCTGGCGGGAGGTGAGGCCCATGGTCCGCAGCCGGGCCAGCAGGGCGATGCGCTCCGGTGCGGTGCGCAGCAGCGACAGCAGGACGGCCAGCAGGGCGTAGCCCGCCCCGACCGCGACCGCCGCCGCGTAGATCCCGCGCGTCCCCCGCTGCATCGGGGTGTCGACGAACGCCGCCCGCTCCTCGGCGCGCAGCCGTACGGAGATGCTCCTGTCCACGGGCCGGACGACGTCCCGCAGCGCCTTCGGGTCCGGGTCCCCGGTCACCAGCAGGGTGGTGGTCAGCTTCCGGGTGAGCGCGGCGGAGTCGACGAGCAGGAACTCGTGGCCGGGGACGGCGGCGGTGCGCGGCACGATCCCGGCCACCCGCACCCTGAGGTCCCCGGCCGGGGTGGTCAGGTCGCGCGGCCCGTCGCCCAGTTCCGCGGCGGTGGCCGGCGAGGCGATCACCGGTACGACCACGCTCCCGGCCTCGCCCTTCCCGGCCCGCAGCCGGTCGGCCGGGAACGGCCCCAGCTCCGTCGCACGGGCCAGCCCGGCGTACGTGTCGGGGTCGACGCCCAGCACCACCGTGTTCTTCATGCTGCCGGAGCCGTCCGCGGCGGGCGGCATCGGCACCTCGGTCACCACCTGCACCGGGGCCACCTGCCGCACGCCGTCCGTCTCCCGGACCTTCCGGACCAGCCGCTCCGGGAGCGGCGCCGTGTCGAGCAGCCCGCTGATCCGGGCGTCCGCGCCGACCGCGAGCACCGCCGCCCGGTCCCGGGCTTCCGAGACCCCGGCGAGGACCGAACCGCCGAACGCCGCCGTGGTCAGCGCGAGCAGCAGCGCGAGCAGCGGCAGCGCCCCGGCCGCCGAACTCCGCCCGGCCCGGGCCAGCGACAGGAAGCCGACCGCCCCGCGCCGCCGGGAGACGGCCCGCGAGGCCAGCCGCAGCGGCCACGGCAGCAGCCGCACCAGGACCAGCGCCGCGATCAGTCCGACGAGCACCGGGGCCGCGCTGACCAGCAGATCTCCGCCGTCGCCGTCCGCCGTGCCGCGCCGCCGCAGCCCGACCACCGCGCCCACCGCCAGCACCAGCACGGTGAGCTCGGCGACCGTCCGCAGCCGGGACGGGCGGGCGTCCATCAGGTCGTCGCGGGTACCGGGCAGCCGCAGCCTGCGATGCGGCAGCACCGCTCCCACCGGCACCGCGACACAGACCAGGGCGGCGACGAGGGCCGGCCCGGCCACCGAGGGCCCCGGCCGGACCGGTCCGAAGAACGGCAGCGCGGCCAGCAGCCCCAGCGCCGCCGCGGGCACCACGACCACCGCCGTCTCGGCGAGCAGTCGCCCGCCCATCCCGGCCAGCGAACCGCCGCGCGCCCGCAGCAGCGCCAGTTCCTCCCGGCGCCGGCCGCCGATCAGCCCGGCCGTCATCAGCAGCACCACGGCGGCGACGGCCCCGACGCCCACGGCGGCCACCGTGACGACCGGATCGATCGCCGTGCGCAGCGTGTCGTACCCGGCGAGGATCTCGTCCAGTTCGGTGCGGAAGGCCGCGTTGTCCCCGGCCATCGCCCGCAGCCGCACCAGCCCCGGGCCGCTCTCCAGCGAGGCGAGCGCCGAGCGCAGCTTCGGCACGTCGTCGGCGGTCAGCCCGGAGGCGTCCGGCGCGAACCGCCAGAACATCTCCGGCTCACCGGTCGAGCCGAGCAGGGCGGGCCCGGCGTCCGGCGCCAGCAGCACGGCCGCGGTCCAGTAGTAGAGGGGCGGGCCCAGGGGAGGCGGGATCGTTTTCGGCGCGGGCACCAGCGCCGGGGTCCGCAACAGCGGATCGGCCGACCAGTAGGTGCTCCGGGGCTTCTCGGGAGCGATGACACCGGTGATCCGTACGGTCAGGTGCTCCCCGGCCCGGGTCGGTACGGAGAGCGTCGAACCGGGCTTCGCCCCCAGAGCCTTCGCCGTCTCCTCGCTGATCACGCCCTCCACCTCGCCGGTGTCCTCGGTGACCGTGCCGCGCGTGGCGGGCCAGGCCCCGGAGCGCAGTGCGGCGTGGCGGGGGAGGTCGGACACGGTGGTGTAGCTCAGCTGCGGGTCGAGCCCGTCGGGCCGGGGCAGCCAGGTCTCCTGCGCGAGCAGCGCCTTGCTGGTGCCGAAGCCGTACGAGGACTCGTCGGCACCGGGCCGCACCTCGGCGGGCAGCGCGGCGCGGGCCTTCCCGTGGACGGCCCTCAGCGCCGCGCCGCGCACCGTCGCCTCGCGCTCGGCCGGAGGCATCTGGAGGCTGGGCTGCGGGCTGATCAGCTCCAGGACGCTGTGCCCGGGGCCGGTGGCGGTGATGTCGTGGCGCAGCCCATCGGTCCCCTGGTGTTCCACCGCGCGCGGGAAGAGGGCCGTGAGGAACGACGTGACCAGCACCAGCACCGCCAGCGCCCAGGCGGCGCCGGGTGCGGTGCGCAGCCGGGTACGGACCCAGGGGGCGCAGGCGGCGGGGGCGCGGCCCCGGACGGAACGCGTGGTCATGTCAGTCGTCCCCCTGGGTACGCAGCGAGGTCGCGGGATCGCCGCGGCGCATGGCGAGCACCACGACGACCACCAGCGGCAGTGCGGCGACACCCGCCAGCAGCGCCGCGGTCTGTCCGGCGGGCAGCCGCACCAGCACACCGGGCACCGGTGCGGTGGCCTGTCCGGTCAGCACGATGAGCGGCACGACGACCCGGTTGAGCACGGCCCCGAGCACGGCCCCGACCAGCAGCGCGATGGCGATCAGCACCCCCTGCTCGGCGGCGATCATCCTGGTCAGCCTGCGGCGCGGGGCGCCCAGCGCCCGCAGGACCGCGAACTCGCCGGTCCGTTCCCGCTGCGCGCCGATCGCGTTCACCGCGAAACCGACCGCGGCCAGGGCCGCGGCGACCACCGCCACGGCGGGCAGCGCGGACTGCGGCCCGGCCCCCAGCGGGTCGCCGACCAGGTCCCGCGCGATCTCGTCGCGCACCAGGACCTGGGCCGGATCGGTGTCGGGCCGGGCCCGCAGCGCGGCGGCGACCTCGTCGGCCCGGCCAGGGGCGGTGCTCAGCCACCACTCGTCGGCGGTGAACGAGGTGGCGGAGCGCCCGGCGAGGACCTGGCTCACGGCCCTGAGGTCCAGCAGCATCGCCCCGCCGTCCCGGTCCGGGACCCGGCCGGAGTCGTCCGGGCCGGAGCCGGGGCCCGTGGTCGGCAGCCGCCGCACCACGTCCGCGATCCGCACCCGGACCTTCTCCCCGGCCAGGGTGAGGTCGACGTGCTGGCCCTTCTTCGCCCCGGTGGCCTTCAGGTACCCGTCGGTGACGACGGCGTTCGGCACGGGCGCCGTCGGGCGGGGCGCGGTGGCCCGTACGGAGTAGGCGGGCGCGCCCCACGAGTCCTGGGCCGCCGCGAGGTCGTAGCCGAAGGCCAGCGGGGTGCGCGCGGAGGCCGTCGCCTCCACCGGCTCCTCGTCCGTCTCCTCCCCGGTGAAGGCGAAGCCCAGCGCGGCGTTCCAGCGGAAGCCGTCGGGGACCGGGACCGGCTGCTCGGTGCCGTCGGCCGTCACGGTCCGCAGCGCGTGGATCCCCACCCGGTACGAACGGCCCGCGCCGGTCGGCTGGTTGTCGCCCAGTTCGAACCCGGTCACGGTGAAGTCGCCAGCGGCCGCCACCGCGAAGGCCACCGGATGCGGCTTGCCGTCCGCGGGCACGGCCCCGGCCGACACCTGGTAGGGCAGGCCGTAACGGTCCTCCAGCAGCACGGACAGCAGCGGTGCCTCGTCCTTCGCCGACGGGCGGCCCTGCGTCCCGCTCACCGCGATCCGCACGTCGAACCGGACCCGCTCGCTGTCCTTCGGCAACGGCAGCCCCACCCGGACGGGCCGCGGCGCGTCGAGCGGGTCGAACAGCCGCGCCCGGGGCCGGTCGGCCAGGTCGTCGCGGATCAGCAGGCGCTCGTCGGCGTGCGCGGTGTCCAGGACGAGGACCTCGGCGGTGCGCCCGCCGGAGAGTTCCGCGGCCGCACGGAACGCGGGCGCGGCCGCCCGCACCCCCGGCAGCCCGGTGTACGCGGCCGCCCGCGCCGGATCGGCGAGGGCACCGGTCGTCACGCGCAGCGAGGCGCCCGCCCGGAAGTCCGCCTGGTCGTCCTGCGAACGGTCCCAGGAGGCGCGCTGCCCGATCGCCAGCATGCCCATCGCCGACGCGAGGACCAGCAGCAGCACGGGCCCGGCGTTGCGCATCGGACGGCGGCTGAACTGCCAGCCGGCCAGGGCCGCGATCAGCCCCCGGCCGCCCGCCGCCCGGCGCTCGGCGAGCCGGGCCACGGGCGGCAGCAGCCGCAGCGTCAGCACGGTGCCCGCGAGCAGCAGCAGCGCGGGGGCGGCGACCAGCAGCGGATCGATGCCGAGATCGCCCTGCCGGTCCCCGCTCAGCGCGCCGCCGCCGGACTGCGTGCTCCGGCCGTTCAGCTGCCAGTACGCCACCCCCGCGATCACCAGCAGCCCGATGTCGGCGCCCGCCCGCAGCGGGCCGGGCAGGGCGGCGGGCCGGCCGCCGCGGCGCTCCTGGGCACCGGCCGTGAGCACGGGTGCCACCACGGCCACCGCGCAGGTGAGCGCGGTGACACCGGCGACCAGCCAGACGGTGCCGGTGATGCCGGTGTCCAGCCGCAGCCCGATCCGGGCCAGCGCACCGCGGTCCGCGAGCAGCCGGGTCAGCGGCCCGGCGAGCAGCGGGGCGACGAGCACGGCGGGCAGCGCCAGCAGCAGCGCCTCGATCGCGGCGAGTGCCGTGATCCGGCCGCGCGAGGCGCCCCGGGCCCGCAGCAGCCGGGTCTCCCCGGCGCGCTCGCTGCTCAGCAGCCGGGCCACCAGCAGCAGCGCGTAACCGGCGAGCAGCACCAGCTGCACGGCGACGATCGTCAGCGTGGAGCGGGAGACCAGCAGGGCCCGGTCGATCTGTTCCAGCACCCGGGGCAGCGAGGTCCGCGCGGTGGCGCCGCTCTTGAACTCCGGGGCGGCCAGCAGCTTCTTCGGGGCCGCCGTCGCGGCGTCGTGCAGGGCGTCGGTCTGCCCGGTGGTGACGGCGCGGAAGTCGGCGGTGGCCAGCCATGCCAGCCGGCCGGGGCTCGTCCGCCCGGACCCGAGGACGGCGGGGTCGGCGAGCAGCGGGCCGTACGTCGTGAAGGAGACCCGGCGGACGCCGCGCCCGCCGAGTTCGTCCAGCTGCCAGTACGGATCGGTCCGGTCGACGGCCTCGTACGTGCCGGTGACCAGGACGCGCAGCGACTTCTCGGTCAGCCGGTCGGTGAGGGCGATCGACGAACCGGGCTTCAGCTTCAGCGCCTCGGCGGCGGCGCGCGGCAGGGCGACCTGGACGGGGGCGCCGGACTTCCCGGCGCCGGGGGCGGGCGGGCGGCCCGCGACGACCCGGATCCGGCTGCGGTCGAGCGCGGCGAAGTGGGTGAGGTCGGGTTCGTCGCCCCGGCCGCCGGTGGTCCGCGGCAGCGCGTACGCCCCCGACGCCTCCAGCGTCCGGACGGCCACGGGAAGGCCGGGGAAGGTGTCGCGGGCCGTGCGCCGGGCCAGGGCGTCGGCCGCCTCCCGCCGGTCGGACGGCACCTGGGCGGACATCACCAGGGAGGCGGCGGTCGCCGACCGGTGGGTGAGCGCGTGCCGGAGCGAGGCGTCACCGACGGAGCCGGAGAAGGCGGTGAGCGCGGCCAGGACCGAGGTGGTCAGCAGCACGGCGAGAACCGCCGCGGTGAGCAGCAGCCGGTGAGCCCTTACCCGGAGAAAGACGAACCCCGTCACACGCGCCCCCCTGGGCCCTCATTCCACCCACGCCCCCCGGCGTTCCGAGCATGCTTTCAAGGCGCGTGTGCTCTTGGAAACCGCTTCCATGCGTACTTGATGGGATTGTGATCGTTAATCGGCGAAGGGCGACCGAAATACGCACATGTGACGGTGCTGGAGAGCGAGGAGGACGCTCAGCCCTCGGTGTTGATCATCGAGGCGGCGGCGTAGGTCAGGTAGTCCCACAGCTGCCGGTCGTGCTCCGGCGCCAGCGCGAGTTCGTCGAGCGCCCCCCGCATGTGGCCCAGCCAGGCGTCGTGCGCCGCCCGGTCCACCCGGAAGGGGAAGTGCCGCATCCGCAGCCGGGGGTGGCCGCGCCGCTCGCTGTAGATGCGGGGCCCGCCCCAGTACTGCATCAGGAACAGCGCGAACCGGTCCTCGGCCGGCCCCAGGTCCTCCTCCGGGTACATCGGCCGCAGCAGCGGGTCCTCGGCCACTCCCCGGTAGAAGAGGTGCACCAGGCGCCGGAAGGTCGCCTCGCCGCCGACCTGCTCGTAGAAGGTCTGCTCCTGAAGAGTGTCGCGCGGAATCTCAGTCACCCGTCCATCGTCGCAGACGCACCGGCCGAGTACCGGGGGCCTAGGACCCCCTCGGAACCCCGGCCCGCCCCGGAAATCCTGGCCCCCGGGGCCCCGGCGCAGGAAGGTGGAGGTATGGACGTGCGCCCCGACCCGTTCGCCGCGGCCGCCGCCGAGGAGCGGCGGGCGATGGTGCGCGCGATCGTGGCCGGCGGGGCGCTGGCGGACCCGGCCTGGCGGACCGCGTTCGAGCAGGTGCCCAGGCACCTGTTCGTGCCGTACTACTTCGTCGACGGCGGACGGGAACGCCTGTGGTGCGAGGACCCCGACCCGGTCCGGCGGGCCCGCTGGCTGCGCGGGGCGTACGAGGACGGGCCGCTGGCCACCCGCATCCGGGACGGCGAACTGATCTCGTCGAGCAGCCAGCCGTCACTGATGGCCCGGATGCTGGAGGAACTGGACGTGCGCGAGGGACAGCGGGTCCTGGAGGTCGGCGCGGGCAGCGGCTACAACGCGGCCCTGCTCGCCCACCGGCTCGGCGACGACGCCGTGACCACCGTCGACCTCGACCCGGAGATCACCGAGTCGGCCCGCCGGCACCTGGCCGCGGCCGGACACCACCCGGCGGTGGTCACCGGGGACGGCGCCCGGGGCTGCCCCGGGCACGGCCCGTACGACCGGATCATCGCCACCTGCACCCTGCCGTGCGTGCCCTGGGCATGGCCGGAGCAGTGCGTGCCGGGCGCCCGGATCCTGGCGCCGTTCGCCACCGGGCTGATCGCGCTGCGGGTGCGGGAGACGGCGCACGGCAGGTGCGCCGAGGGCCGGTTCCTGCACACGGCCGCCTACTTCGTGCCGCTGCGGGGCGCGTCGGCGGTACCGGCCAGGTACCCGCGCATCGGGAGGGTGCCCGGGCACATCGGCGGGAACGACCTCTTCCGGTTCCTGCTGGCGCTGACCGGGGACACCCTCGACCCGCGCGAGGCCCTCTCCCTCTGGGAGCGCGAGCGGCGCCCCGGGCGGGAGAGGTTCGGCATCACGGTCGCGCACGGGCGGCAGTGGGCCTGGCTGGACGACCCCGAGGGGCCGTACGCCTGGCCACTGCCCACCGAGTGACGGTACGGATCAGTCCCGGCGGATCGTGATCGTCGTCCATGCCCCGATGTGCACCCGGTCGCCGTCCTTGAGCGGGACCGGGACGTAGGGCTGGATCGGGTCCTCGGCGCCGTTGAGCGTGGTGCCGTTGGTGGAGTTCTGGTCGACCACGGCCCAGCCGCCGTCGGGCTGCTGCACCAGCACCGCGTGCTGGTGCGAGACGCCCGGGTCCTCCGGCGGCACGGACAGGTCGATGTCGGGGGACTCGCCGGTGCTGTGCCGGCGGCGGCCGACGGTGACCTGCTTGCCGGACAGCGGAAGCTGCTGCTCCGGGGAGTACGCGGGCAGGTTCAGCCCGGTCGCCTCGGGGCCGCTGCGCTGCATCATCGCCAGGAAGTACTCGCGGTCCGGGGCGATGACCGCGGTCCAGCTCGCGGGCGGCCGGTTCTGGTCGGTGCCCGGGAACGGCGACTGCTCCTGCTGCGGCGCGGGCGCCTGCTGCGGGCCCTGGGGCCGGGACGGCGGCGACAGCATCCAGTCGTCGTCGCTCTGCTCCGGCGGCTGCGGCGCGGGCGGCTGCGGGGCCGGCGGACCGGACCGGTCGAAACCGGGCGGCGCCGACTGCTGCTGGAACGACGGCGGGGACTGCTGCTGGAACGGCGGGGGCGGCGGGCCCTGCTGGAAGGAGGGCGGAGGCGGCGGACCCTGCTGCTGGAACGGCTGCGGGGGCAGGGGCGACTGCGGACCGGGACCGGGCGGCGGCGACTGCGGACCGGGACCCGGGGGCGGCGCCTGCGGGCCCGGACCGGGCGGACCCGGCTGCGGACCCGGAGCACCGGGACGGCCGCCCTGCTCGGACAGCGGCTCGGCCGGACGGTTCATCTGCGAGGGCCGCGAACCCGGGAACGGGTCGTGCTGCTGCGGGGGCCCGGGCGGCTGCTGCGCCTGGAAACCGGGCGGCAGGTTGAGGCCGGGCGGCGGGCCGGTGACGCCCTGCGGGGCCAGCGGCGTGTACGACGTCGCGGTGTTCGTGAGGAAGTTCCAGCGGCACTCCTCGCAGAACGGCGCCATCGCCTCCCGGGGCGTGCGGCACTGCGGGCACAGCTCCGCCTGCTGGGTGGCGTCGGAACCGGCCGCCGGGGGAGGGAAGCCGTAACCGGGGGCGGGCGGCGGAGGCGGCGGCGGGGGCACCGCGCCCGCGGGCGCACCCGTGGGCGCGCCGGTCATGCGATGGCCGCAGACCTCGCACCAGTCGTCGGAACCCGACTGGTGTCCGTTCGGGCAGGTCGGCATGTCGGCGCTTCCCCCTCTCCTTGGCCGGCCCCGGGGCCGGCGTATTCCTTGCTCTTCGCCGCCCGGTGGATCGCTCCGGCCGGGCGGCTCGGTCGTGTGGCTGTGCGGTCGTGCCGCGTCTACTTCTTGACGCGGACGGTCTTGGTCGAGCGCGTTTCGAGGGTCATCTCGTCGGCATCCGCGACCTTTGCCTTCAGTCGCACAGTACCGGTCGCGGCGTCCACGACGTCCACCACCTTCGAAAGCAGTTTCGCAGTGTCCTCGTTCCCGGAGACCGATGCCAGCTGCACCGCACGGCCCAGTTTCGCGGTCGCGCCGTCGTAGTCGCCCGCCTTGCGGGCGTCGAGTCCCTGCTGGATGACCTGGGCCAGTTCAGCCTGGCCCGTGTAGTGCGCCACCTGCGGATTGATCGAGGTGGACATCGCCATGTCCTCGGTCCACACTGCCCGGACCAGCCCCTGGACGGGCTTCTGCGGCGCCCCGCCCGGCGGCTCGGGAAGGACCAGCGAGACCCGGGCGGCCAGCATCTCCTGTCCGATCGCGGCCTGGGGCACCCGTACGCACACGTGGTAGTCGCGGGACTCGTCGCCCCAGGAACCCGTGGGGTAGTCCCCGGCGCGGGGGCCCGCCTCGGTGCGCCGGCCGGTCAGGTCGACCACCGAGGGCGCGACCTGCTTCACGAACTGGATCTCGACCCCGACGGGCGTCCACAGGCGCAGCGCGACGTCCGCGACCTCCTTGCCCATCGCGTTCTCCATCATCCGCGTGAAGTCCGCGGCCAGCCCCGCCGGGTCGGCGACGATGTCGGCCGTGCCGAGCAGCGCGGAGGCGACGGATGTGACCTCTTTCACCTCCCAGTCGGTGCCGACCCCGCGGGCGTCACAGGTGAAGCGGCCCGCACAGGCGTCGAGCGCGGCCCGCAGGTCCTGCGGCGACTCGTGCTCGTTGCGGCCGTCGGTGAGCAGGATGCCGTGCCGGATGGCCACGTCGGCCGCGCCGAGCAGCCGGTCGGCCAGCTTCAGCCAGGTGCCGATCGCCGTGCCGCCGCCGGCGCTGAGCGCGCGCAGCGCCCCCTTCGCCTGCGCCCTGGTCTGCGCGTCGGCGACAGCGAGCCTGCCGTTGCCCGGGTAGACCTCCTTGGCGACGTGCGTCCCGGCGATCACCGCGAACGAGGTGCCGTCGCGCAGGGTGTCGATGGCCGCGGCCGTCGCGTCGCGGGCGTTGCGCATCTTCGTCGGCGGGTAGTCCATCGAACCCGAGCAGTCGACCATGATCACCACGGCGGCACCCGACGGCTGCCCCGGAACGCGCGGGGGCGGCACGGTGCCACCGGACAGCGGGACCCCGCCGGTGGTGCCGCCCCCGGTCGAGGTCACCGTGACGATCGCGTTGACCTCGCGACCGCCTTCCGGCAGATACACGTTCTGGTACACCTCGACGGAGAACTGCGGCACGTTCGACTTGGAGAAGTTGGCCATCTGTTCGGCTCCTCGGTACTCCAGGCATCGGATGAGGACGACTGGGAGAGGGAAAACGGGCGAAGACGTCGGTGGGGGAGTGGGCAGGCGTAATCGGAATCAAGCGTTACGGAACAGGGCTCATGTGGTGTCGCAGGCCGATCCTGCCCCTTGCGGTTGCACGGCGAACGGCAGCAGAGCCACTGTTACGTTGTCGTGGCCCCCGCCGTCGAGGGCGTGGCCGACCAGCACCTGGGCGCCGTGCAGCGGGCGTCGGCTCGCGTCGGCCGGCACCGCCGCGGACATCTCGTCGGCCGACTCCGCGTAGTTCCACAGACCGTCCGTGCACACCACCACGAGGCCGGACCGGTCGGGCTTGAACGCCGCAGTGTGCGGCTCCAGTTCGTACGCGTCGGCGCCGAGCCACCCCGTGATGGCGTGGGCGCGCTCGTCCGCGTACGCCTGGGCCTCGTTCATCAGCCCGGCCGCCACCATCTGCGCGGCCCAGGAGTCGTCCTCGGTCAGCCGGGCCGCCCGGTGGGAGCGGTCGTCCGGCACCCAGTAGGCGCGGCTGTCGCCGACCCAGCCGACGACCAGCAGCTCGCCCACCATGATCGCGCCGACCAGGGTGCACGCCGGGGAGTTCTGGTGGCGGTGCTGATCCTGCTCCCGAACCGGCTGCTGGGCCAGGGAGTTGACCGCCTCGGCGGCCGCGAGGATCGCCTCGTGCATCGCCTGCTGCGGGTGGACGCCGCGCGGCAGCGACTCCAGGAGCGCCTCGTTGGCGGCGCTCGCCGCGGCGGCCGACGCCTCGTCGGGGCGGCTGGCCGACGAGACCCCGTCGCAGACGATCGCGACGACGGCGGGCGAGCCGTCGGGCAGGGCGGTGGTCGAGACCGCGAACGAGTCCTCGTTGCGGTGGTGACGAAGACCCCGGTCGCTGACGGCGGCCACCGAACCGAGCTCCTGCTCCATGTGGTCGCGCTCGCGGGGCTGGGCATGGCCGCAGTTCTCACAGTAGCCGTCGGTGTCGACCCGGCCGACCCGGCAGGCCACGCACAGCCGGCCACCGGCCGCCGGCCCGGGAGCCGGGTCCGCGACGACGGTACGGGGATCGGGCGCACCGGCGGCCGGGGCGGCCGGTGCGGGGGCGGCCAGCTCGAAGTCGCCCGAACCGGCCGGGGACCCGGCGGGCCGGGCCTCCTCGGCGTCCGCGCCGTTCTCCGCCGCACCGCCGTCCGCCGCGCCGCTCTCCGCCACCGGTACGGCCAGGGCGACCGTCGGGTGGTCCGCCGGGGCGGCGGGCACGGCCGACAGGTCGTATCCGCACGCACCGCAGAACAGGTCCCCCGGCTCCACCGGCTCGGCGCAGCCGGGGCACGGCGACAGGGCCGTCTCCTGGGACTTCTGGGGCTGGGGCTTCTGCGACATTTTCACACCCACGTCCGGGGGCGGAAACGGTTGGCCCGTTCCACCAGTTCGATCCTCTCGTCGCCGGGCTCAGCGAGCCGGGCGAGCATCCGGTACGAGCGCTCCAGCCCGAAACGCAGGCCGCGCTCGTCCAGTTCACTGCCGAGCAGTTTCCCCGGCCCGGCTCCCGGGGCGGCGGCGGGGCCGCCGGAGAGCACCCAGTCCAGCGCCGTGCCCAGGACCTCGACCGACAACTGCTCCCGGCGCACCGCGTCCAGGCCGAGCCCGGTCAGCCCCGACACCTGGTCCGCCGCGGCCGTCAGGTCGGCGAGCAGCGGTTCGTCCGGGGACCGGCCGCGCAACCGGGCGCGCACCGCGGCGACCCGGGCGGCCGTGCAGTGGATCGACGCCTCCGGCACGGACTCCAGCGCCTCGACGCCCCCGGCCCGGTTCCCGGTGGCGAGCCGCACCCGCGCCAGGCCGAACGCGGCACTCACGAAGCCCGGGTCGGTCGTCCACACCAGCCGGTAGTACTCGGCGGCGTTGTCCGGCTGGTCCAGGACCTCCGCACAGATCCCCAGCGCCAGCTTGGGCGCCGGCTCGCCGGGGAACGCGTCGTACACCGCGTCGAAGGAGAGCGCCGCGTTCTCGTGGTCACCGGTCACCAGCGAGGTGACGCCGCGGTACCACACGACCCGCCAGTCGTCCGGGTGCTGCCGCTCCAACTCCGTCAGCATCCGCCCGGCCGAGTCGAGTTCGTCCAGCTCCAGACGGGCGCGCAGCTCGCGCAGCCGGGTCTCCAGCGAGGCCGAGGGCACGGACTGCAGCGCGTTGATCAGTTCGGCGGGGGCGGTGGTCATCAGACCGGCGAGGAAACCCGCGTTGGGGTCGCTCGTGTCGACCCGGGGCACGGGCAGCGCCAGCGAGGCGGACCGCACGTCGAGCGGGGCCGTCGGGGAACCGGCCGGGGCGTGCGCCGGCCCCGCGCCGGCAGCCGCGGCCACCGGGAGGCGGGGGGAGGGAATCGCGGCCGGTGCGCCGCCGGCCGACGACCCGGCGGGCGGCAGCGCCGCCGCACCCCGGCCGGAACGTGCCGGGGCGGCGGGCCGGGCGCCGAGCCGCGACACGTCCTCCACCTGCTCGGGGAACAACTGGGTGTCCGTGACCCGTACTTCCGTGCCGAACAGCGTCGACAGCGCCGGGCGCGGGCGCCCCGTCTGCAACGCCACCACCTCGCGCAGCACGCCCGTCAGCTGCTCCGCCATCTCCGCCGCCGAGGCGAACCGCCGCGCCGGGTCCGGGTCGGTGGCCCGCACCAGCAGCCGGTAGAACGACTCGTAGGTGCGGAACACCTCGATGTTCTCCGGGTCCGGCAACGAGTCCACGAAGACGTTGGTGTAGCCCTGGAAGTCGAAGCTGAGCACCGCGAGCGTCCGGGCGACCGTGTACAGGTCGGAGGCGACCGACGGGCCGACCTCCGCGACCTCCGGCGCCTGGTACCCCACCGTGCCGTAGATGGCCGACTCCTCGTCGTCCATCCTGCACACCGCGCCCATGTCGATCAGCTTCAGCTGGTCCCCGGCCTGGATCGCGTTGTCGATCTTGAAGTCGCAGTACAGCAGATTGCGGCTGTGCAGGTGGCCGAGCGCCTCCAGCGCCTCGATGCCGTACGCGCACGCCTGCTCGACCGGCAGCGGGTCGCGCTTCCCGTCGGGGGTGCGGCGTTCGTTCGCGATGTCCTTGAGCGACTTGCCGCCGACGTACTCCATCACGATGTAGCCGTCGAGCGAGCCGGTGCGCTGGTCGAGGTGCTCGACGAAGTTGTAGATCCGGACGATGTTGGAGTGCTCGATCTCGGCGAGGAAGCGGCGCTCGGAGATCGCGACCTCCATGGCGTCCTGGTCACCGGTGTCGAGCAGGCCCTTGAGGACCACCCAGCGGTCGGAGACCGCGCGGTCGACCGCGAGGTAGACCCAGCCGAGCCCGCCGTGCGCCAGACAGCCCGCCACCTCGTACTGGCCGTGCACGATGTCGCCCTCACCGAGCTTGGGCACGAAGGAGTACGGGTGGCCGCACTTGGTGCAGAACCCCTCCGTACGGCCCACCCGGTCGCCGCGGGACCGGCCCACCGGCGCCCCGCAGTCGGAGCGCGAGCAGAACCGCTTCCGCTCCGGCACCTCCGGGTTCTCCATCACCGCGGCGCGCGGGTCGGGGCGCGGCACGTCCGGCACCTCGACCAGGCCCACGCCCAGCCGGCCCCGGGAGGACGCGCCCGACGACGAGGCGGAGGCGCGCACCGAGACCGACGGCGACGTGGTGGAGCCGGACACCCCGTGCGAGAGCCGCCCCGACACCGAACGCCGCGAGGACGACGAACGGGAGGAGCGCGAGGAGGCCCGGGACGAGGACCGCGAACCTGCGCGGCCGCTCCCGCCGCCGGCCGTGATCCCGGTGGCCGGCGAACTCACCATCCCGTCGGGCGAGACGACCGGGGCCAGACCGCAGGTGTCGCAGTACAGCTCACCGCCGCCCATGTCCTCGTAACTGCCCTCGCACGCGGGGCGCTGGCATTGCGCACTCATCGTCGATCCCCCTGCTCGCCCCGCCGCCGTGACGGCTCCTGCGTCCTGTTCGCACCCGTGTTCATCGCCGGTCCTCCGATCCCGGTGTCCCGCGCTGGGACAGCAGCTCGGCCGCCGCCTCCTGGTAGCGCAGCACCGCCTGCCCGGCCACCCGCAGATCGCACGGCGCGCTCCACAGCATCCGGCGCGCCGCGTCGTACCGCTCGATCAGCAGCGGGTCCTCGGCCAGGCCGTGCCGGGCCACCTTCGCCTTGTACGCGTCGAGTCTGCCGCGCAGCTCCGCCCGCACGGCCAGCGGGGCGGTGACCGCGGTCAGCGACTCCCGGGCCCGCAGCAACTCCTCCTCGGCCTCGCGCTCCAGCGTCTCCAGGAGCGGCGAGAGCCGGTGCCACTGGGCGTGCCTGCGGTACTCCGACGCGGCGACCAGCCGCTCCTGGAGCGCGGTCGGCGGCCCGCTGACCGCGGGCACCTCGGTGGCGGCGATCTTCGCCAGTACCTCGCCGCGCGCCGCCCGGGCCTCGGCCAGGGTGCGGTCCGCGCGGGAGAGGACGTCGCGCAGCTGGACCAGCCGCTGCTCGGCGTCCTGCCGGACCGCGAGCACCGCCTCGATCTCGCGGCGCACGTCGTCCAGGGCACGGGCCGCCCGGTCGTAGCGCGCCGTGTCGGGACGGCCGCCGCCGGGCGCCGAACTGCCCGGACCCGACAGCCAGAACGCGAGCGGGTCGGAGACCACCTGCACCCGGAGCGTGGCCAGCTCCTGGGTGATCGCCTCCAGCTCGTCGCCCGCCGGATGTTCACCGGGCCGCACCCCCACGGAGTGCGCCAGCGAACGGGTGCGGTGCAGCTCGGCGGCGAGCAGGTCTATGCGGGCGGGCAGCGCGGACCACACGGAGTCGGAGGCGACGACCATGTCCAGCGAGCGGGCGTACAGCTCGTTCATCCGGGCGACCAGCTCCTCCAGCGTGAACCGCTCGGAGAGCCGGGCCGGGCCGGCGACCGACGGATCGGGGCGGGCCGCCGCGTGCGCGACGGTGACGCTCTGGCCGCGCAGCAGCTCGGTGAGGGCCACCAGGTCGTCCCGGTTGGGATGGCGACGGCGGGCCCGCACCGCGCGGGCCCGGGCGAGCGCTCCGGTGTACGCGTCGAAGTACCCCCACAGCAGGGTGATCGCCTGCTCGGTGGAGGCCCAGCGCTCCCGGGTGACACCGCTCAGGTCGGCGCCCTCCAGGAGCCGACGGCCCGCATGGTCCTGCAGGGCGAGGAGCGAGGTCTCGATCGCCTCGTGCTCCGCACCGAGCCGGGCCAGCGCACGGTCCGCCTCGTCCCGGTCCAGGACCGGGCCGGGGGGCCTGGCCGCATAGTCGGGGAAGGGGCCCGCGACGCCCATCGATCACCTCTCCGCTCCTCCGGCCGGGACGGGCCCGGCAGGTTCAGTGCCACCGTCCCGGGGGGGGGGGGGGGGGGGGGGGGGGGGGGGGCGGCGCGCCGCCCGCGCCGGGGCGCGCGGGGGGGGGCGGGGGGCGCGGGGGGGGCGGCCGCGGGGGGGGGGGGGGGCGGCGGGC
>NZ_JBIAQQ010000013.1:62117-234316 GCF_042889165.1 Streptomyces sp. NPDC002669
CCCCCCGCGCCCCCCGGCGCCCCCCCCCCGCCCCCCCCCCCCCCCCCCCGGCCCCCCCCCCCCCCCCCCCCCCCCCCCCCCCCCCACGCCCGGTGCCGGTGCCCTTCTCGATAACGTCTGCCCCGTCGTGCCGTCCGGTGCCGGGCTGCGGTCAGCCGGCCTCGGACCCGGGCTTCCCGGGCGCCGTCTTGCCGGGCAGTTTCTCCTCCAGCCACTTCTCGTACGACTTCGTCCAGCGGCCGTCCCTGCTGTAGTCGGCCAGCACCCGGTTGACCCGGGCCACCAGGTCGGTGGCGCCCTTCTTGGCGGCCACGCCGTAGTACTCCTCGGTGAACGGGGCGCCCTTGAACTCGACCGCCGGATCCTGGGCTATCTGCGCGGCCGCGAGGGCGTCGTCCGTGACCACGGCGTCGACCTCGCCGAGCTGCAACCGCGCCAGGCAGTCCAGCTGGTTGGAGACGTGGAGCCGGCTCCTGTCCTCCTCGCGGCGGGTCTGCGCGGGATCCTGGATGGCGTCGGGCACCTTCTGCTTCAGCACCGTGCGGGCGCTGGAGCCGTCGGCGGTGCACACCCGCTTGCCGGCCAGGGACTCGTACCCCTCGATGTCCGAGTCCTTCGACGCGATGACCTGCTGACCGGCCTGGAAGTAGGGCGTGGAGAAGGTGACGTTCTTCTCGCAGTTGATCGACATCGTGCGGACCACGAGGTCGATGTCGCCGTTCTCCAGCATCTTCTCCCGGTCGGCTGTGGAGACGACCCGGAAGACCACCCTCACATCCTTGCGCACCTCGGGCAGGATGTCCTCGGCGATGGCCTCGGCCAGGTCGATGTCGAAGCCCACGATCTCGTTCTCTTCGCTCTCCGGGTCGCGGGACGCCCAGAAGAGGCTGTTCTGGTCGACGCCCACGATCAGCCGGCCGCGTCTCTTGATCTCCCCGACCTTGTCGCCGGTCGCGTCGGCAGGGGAGACGCTCGCCCACGGGTCCGTCGTGCAGTCGGCGGCCCGGGCCCGCGTCACGTGCGTCGTCGACGTCGTCCCCGGGGCACCGGCGGAGGCGTCGGCGGCCGCGCCGGAACCGCCGAGGAGGAGCGGCAGCAGCGTGAACGAGGCCGTCACCGCGCAGGCCGCGGCCATGCCCGTCACACCGCCCCAGCCGCGCAGCCTGCCGGCGGCGTTGCCCGTCGTGCGTTTCCTGGTCATCGCTCCCCCTCTCACCGGTACTCCGAGACCCTGCGGTTGACACCGGCGATCACGGCGCCCGCCCCCAGCAGGGCGAGCAGGACCGCCCCGAACGGCAGCAGCGACAGTGCTCCGCGCCCGCTCTCCGCGGCCGTCCGGAACTGATCCCTCTCGTGGACGCGCGCGGCCTCCAGCTCGTCGCCCACCTGCTTGTACGAGGACGTCTTCGACCGGCCGATCTTCTCCCGCGCGTCCGTGTAGTCGCCCCTCTTCTCGCTCTCGCGGGCGGCCGTATGGCTCCGCCGCCACTCCTCGGTGGCGTTGAGCGCCCTGTTCACCGGGCCTTTCCCCTTGGAGTCCTCGGCAAGCTTTTCGGCCTTCGCCAACTGCCGACCGAGTTCTTCCATCTCGGTGGTGAAGCCGCTCTCGTACTTGTCCTCGCCCTCCGGGGTGAGGACCGAGCCCCGGGCGACCAGCGCGAGGTTCTCGTTGGCGCGGGCCTTCAGGGAGTCGATCCGCGCGGAGTTGAGCACGTCGAGGGACCGCTGGCCGTGCACGTCGGCGTCGCGCAGTCCGGACCTGGCCATCGTGTGCCCCACGGCCAGCCACAGCAGGACGACGGTGGACGCGGCGGTCGCGACGAGCAGACCGCGGTTGAAGACCCGGTTCGTCCTGCGGTAGTCGCGGCGCTGCGCCCAGTACAGCGCGCCCAGGGTCACGAAGCCCAGCCCGATCGAGAGGAACGGCCAGGTCCGGGCGTCGTCGCGGTCCCTGCCGAGCCGCTCGGTCTCCGAGACGTACAGGCTCTCGGCGGCCGGCAGCAGGCCCTCGGTCATCTTCTCGTTCGCGTAACGCAGGTACGCGCCGCCCAGCGGGAAGCCCTGGCGGTTGTTGTCGCGGGCCCGCTCGACCAGTCGCACGTACTCGGGAAGCTTCTCGTAGAGCTCGGTGATCCGGGCCCTGGACTCCTGCGACGCGCTCGTGTCGCTCGCCGCCGCCTGCAGCCACTTGTACGTGTTGCCGATGGCCTCGTCGTACTCCTTGCGGGTACCGGCGGGTTCCTGCCGTCCGGCCAGGAAGCCCTCGGTCACCGCGGCGTCGGCGGCGGCCAGGGACCGGAAGATGTCGGCCGCGTGGCTGCTCAGCGGCTGGCTGTGCTCCACCACGTCGTTGGCGGACCCCGCCCGGTCCTGGACCTCCAGCGCCGTCACGCCCCCGAACGCGACGACGATCAGGGCCAGTACGGCCCCGATGACCCGGAGCCTGCCCGGCTCGGTCGTGGCGGCGGCCCGCATCCGGTCGGTCGCCCGGGGCCGGGGCGTGCGCCGGTCGGGGCCGGGGGCGGTCACGGGCACGGACGGCTGAGCCCGCGCCTTTTCCGGCGCGGTGCGCGCGGTCGGCGGGTGTGTCACCTGACCTCCCCCTCGGTCGTCGACGTGGCCCGGCCCCGCCCGGTCCGGGGAGCCGTCGCCCGGCCAGAAGTATGGCCGCAGGGACCGCATCCGCACCAGGAACGTTCTGGATCGCGCACCGGTCCGTGACACGATCACAGCATTCGATCAAGGCGTGCGCCGTCGATCAAGCCCGATCGGCGGTCCGGTCCGCGGAACGGACCTTCCTCCCCATCCATGAACACGTGCGGAGCGACCGAACGGTTCCCGTCCGGCGCCGGTGCGCGAGGGGCGCCCCGCGACGCCGTGCGCCGTGGAACGCCCCTCGAAAGGACCGCAGTTGCGGGTTCAGGAGTACTGCGCGCGCAGCCTCCCGTGCACCTCGGCGCTCGCGCCCACGTGGTCCAGGCCCAGCAGCGCGGCCCCCAGCACCGGAGGCTCCGTCACCACCCGGATGTGTGCCCTCGGGGCCCGCGCCGCGAGACGTTCGGCGATCCCCCCGTCCAGCCGCGGGTGACGGGCCGCCAGCACACTGCCGCCCAGCACCACCGGCGCCTCCTCGTCCAGCAGCCCGAGCCGGCCCAGCGCGACCGAGGCCATCGCGACGACCTCGTCCGCCATCCGGTCCACCAGCGCGACCGCCGCCGGATCGCCGTCCGCCGCGGTCGCGAAGAGCACCGGGGCCAGCTCGTGCCGGCGCTCGGGCCCGATCCGGCCCAGGTGCAGGGCCTCGATCAGGGCGTACATCGAGTCCAGCCCGAAGTGTCCGGGCAGCGTGCGGGCCAGCTCGGTCGGACCGCCGCGGCCGTCCTCGGCCCGCGCGGCGACCCACATCGCCTCCTCGGCCAGACCGCCACCACCGCCCCAGTCGCCGGAGATCCGGCCCAGGGCGGGGAACCGCGCGGTCCGGCCGTCCGGCACCATGCCGACGCAGTTGATCCCCGCGCCGCAGACGACGGCCACGCCCCGCGGCTCGTCCACCCCCGCGCGCAGTATCGCGAAGGTGTCGTTGCGCACCTCGACCGAGGGGCTCCAGCCGCGGGCGTGCAGCGCCGCCGCCAACTGCTCCTCCTCCACCGGGAGATCGGCGTTGGCGAGGCAGGCCGAGACGTGGGCGACGGCGCCGGCGGGCACGCCGGCCCGCTCCAGCGCACGGTCGACGATCGCGCCGAGAGCGTCCACGGCCACGTCCACACCCACGAACGGTGGCTGGAAACCACCGCCGCGGGCCGTCGACAGAATCGTTCCGTCAGCGGCGATCAGCGCCACGTCGGTCTTGCTGTTCCCCGCGTCGATGGCGAGGACCGCAGTGTTCACGCCCACGCCAGGTGCTCCCGGTTGTGTGCGATCAGCTTGTCGGTGAGCGCCTCGGCGTAGGCGAACTGACCGATCAGCGGATGGGCGAGCAGGGCCTTGAACACCCGGTCCCGGCCACCGCGCAGGGCCGCCTCCAGGGCCAGGTCCTCGTACGCCGTCACATCGGCGATCAGCCCGGCGTACAGCGGGTCCAGCTCCGGCACGGCGAGCGGGACGGCGCCCGTGCCGTCGACCCGGGCCTGCACCTCGATCACTGCGTCGTCCGGCAGGAACGGCAGCGTCCCCCGGTTGTACGTGTTGACCACCTGCACCGCGGAGCCGCCCGAGCCGAGCAGTGAGGACGCCAGGTCCACGGCGGCCTCCGAGTAGAAGGCGCCGCCGCGCTTGGCGAGCAGCGCGGGCTTCTCGTCCAGCGCCGGATCGCCGTACATGGCCAGGAGTTCCTTCTCCATCGCGGCGACCTCGGCGGCGCGGGACGGCTTGGTGCCGAGCTCCCTGACGACCTCGTCGTGCGCGTAGAAGTAGCGCAGGTAGTACGAGGGGACGACGCCGAGCCGGTCGACGAGCGCCCGGGGCATGCGCAGGTCGTCCGCGATGGTGTCGCCGTGCTCGGCGAGCAGCCTCGGCAGGACGTTCTCGCCGTCCGGGCCGCCCAGGCGCACCCCGAGCTCCCACGTCAGGTGGTTGAGCCCGACGTGGTCGAGGTGCACCTCGGCGGGGGTGACGTCGAGGAGCCGGGCGAACTTCCGCTGGAAGCCGATCGCCACGTTGCACAGGCCGACGGTCTTGTGACCGGCCTGGAGCAGTGCCCGGGTGACGATGCCGACCGGGTTGGTGAAGTCGATGATCCAGGCGTTCGGGTTGGTGCGGCGGACCCGTTCGGCGATGTCCAGGACGACCGGCACGGTGCGCATCGCCTTGGCGAGGCCGCCGGCGCCGGTGGTCTCCTGGCCGACGCAGCCGCACTCCAGCGGCCAGGTCTCGTCCTGGTTGCGGGCGGCCTGGCCGCCGACGCGCAACTGGAGCAGGACCGCGTCGGCGTCGGCGACGCCCGCGTCGAGGTCCGAGGTCGTGACGATCCGCCCCGGGTGGCCCTGCTTGGCGAAGATCCGCCGGGCGAGGCCGCCGACGAGTTCCAGCCGGTCGGTCGCCGGGTCGACGAGGACCAGCTCCTCGATCGGCAGCGTGTCCCGCAGCCGGGCGAAGCCGTCGATCAGTTCAGGCGTGTAGGTGGACCCGCCACCAACTACTGCGAGCTTCATGGTCAGCCCTTTACTCCGGTCAGTGTGACGCCCTCGACAAACGCCTTCTGGGCGAAGAAGAAGACGAGGATCACGGGGGCCATGACCAGTACGGTCGCGGCCATGGTCAGGTTCCAGTCGGTGTGGTGCGCGCTCTTGAAGGACTCCAGCCCGTAGCTGAGCGTCCAGGCGGCCGAGTTCTCCGAGGCGTAGATCTGCGGCCCGAAGTAGTCGTTCCAGGCGTAGAAGAACTGGAAGAGCGCGACGGCGGCGATGCCCGGTTTGGCCATCGGCACGACGACCTTGAGCAGGGTGCGCAGTTCGCCGCAGCCGTCGACCTTCGCGGCGTCCAGGTACTCGTCCGGGATGGTCAGCAGGAACTGCCGCAGCAGGAAGATGGAGAACGCGTCGCCGAACGCCATCGGGATGATCAGCGGCCAGAGCGTGCCGGACAGGTCCAGCTGCTTCGCCCAGAACAGGTACATCGGGATGACGATGACCTGCGGCGGCAGCATCATCATCGAGATGACGAGCATCAGCGACAGGTGCCGGCCGCGGAAGCGGAACTTGGCGAGCGCGTACGCCACGGGCAGCGAGGAGACGACCGTGAGGACGGTGCCGAGCCCCGCGTACAGCAGGGTGTTGCGCCACCAGAGCAGGAAGCCGTCGGTCTCGAAGACCTTCCGGTAGTTGCCCCACTCGAAGGGGTGCGGCCACAGGTCGCGGGTCAGCGCCTGCTGGTCGCTCATCAGCGAGGTGAGCAGCAGGAAGACGAAGGGCAGCACGAAGAAGAGCGCGGCCGCGACGCCGAGCGCGTGCACGGCGATCCAGTTCAGCAGCGCCTTGCGGCGCGCGGTGCGTTCGGACGGCGTGGCCGGGCCGGGAACCGGTCCGGTCGTCTTCACGGGGTCGAGAACCTGCGCCACGTCACCCACCTGCCTGGATCAGCCCGCTGCGGCGCCGCATCAGCAGTGCGGTGAACGCCATGGCGAGGACGAAGAGAACGAGCGCGACCACGCAGGCGGAGCCGTAGTCGAAGCGCTGGAAGCCGAGGTTGTAGATCACCTGCGGAAGCGTCAGTGTCGACTTGTCGGGATAGCCCGGTTCGAACTGCTGTCCGGAGCCGCCCATCACCCCGGAGGCGACCTTCCCGGCCACGAACGGCTGGGTGTAGTACTGCATCGTCTGGATGATCCCGGTGACCACCGCGAACATGATGATCGGTGAGATGTTCGGCAGCGTGACGAAGCGGAAGCGCTGGAACGAGGACGCCCCGTCCAGCTCCGCCGCCTCGTACTGTTCCTTCGGCACGTCGAGCAGCGCGGCCATGAAGATCACCATCAGGTCGCCCACCCCCCACACCGCGAGCGCGGTCAGGGCCGGCTTGGACCAGGTGGGGTCGGTGAACCAGCCCGGCGCGGGCAGCCCCAGCTCGCCGAGGAACGAGTTGACCGGCCCGGTGCCGGGGTTGAGCAGGAAGACGAAGCCGAGGGTCGCCGCCACGGGCGGGGCCAGGTAGGGCAGGTAGAACAGGGTGCGGAAGACCCCGGTGCCGGTCTTGATCTTCGTGATCAGCAGCCCGACGCCGAGACCGAACACCACCCGGCAGCTGACCATGACCACGACCAGCCAGAGCGTGTTGCGCAGCGCCGGCCAGAACAGCGGGTAGTCGTTGAGGACGAACGACCAGTTCTTCAGGCCGCTGAACTCGGGGGGCGTGAAACCGTCGTAGGAGGTGAAGGAGAAGTAGACCGTGGAGATCAGCGGGTAGGCGAAGAAGACGCAGAACCCGATCAGCCACGGCGACATGAAGGCCGCGGTCCGCAGCGCCGAGCGGCGGCGCCTCGTGGCGAGCGTCGAGGGACGGCGCTTCGGACGGAGCGTGTGCGTGCTCATCGCGCTACTACTTCGCCTGCTCGATCGCCGCGTCGATCTCCGCGGCGGTCTTCTTCAGGCCCGCCGCGATGTCCTTCTGCTCGCCTTTCTCGACGGCGAACCCGAGGTTCTGCAGGGACACCAGGTACGCGCCGCCGTTCACCGAGGGCGGGGTGGTGGTGCTGGCCGGGTTCGCGGCGATGTCCAGGAAGGTCTTGAAGCGCGGGTCGTACTTCAGCTTCGGCGACTTCAGCGCCGCCAGGGTGGAGGGCACGTTGTGGATGGCGTTGGCGAAGTTCACCACCGCGCCGGTGTCGGTGGTCATGAACTTCACCAGCTCCCAGGCCGCGTTCTGCTTCTGCGAGGTGGCGGCGATGCCGGCGATGGTGCCGGTCAGATAGCCCCTGCCGTAGGTGTCGGCCCGGTCGTCGGGGACGGGCATCGGGGCGACGCCGATCTCGAACCCCGGCTTGGCCTCCTCGGCCATTCCCAGCCGCCACTCGCCGTCCAGCTGCATGGCCACCTGGCCGGTGTGGAAGGGGTGCTTGGCGCCCCATTCGTCGCCGAGCGAGGTGCGGAACTTCTCCAGCTTCTCGTACCCGCCCAGGTCGTCGACCAGCTTCTTCTGGGTGCTCAGCATGTCGGCGAACGCCGGGTCCTTCGCGATGTTCGACTTGCCGTCCGCGTCGAAGTACTTCGGGTCCCAGCCGCCGAGGTAGTGCTCGGTCGTCGTCTCGTACCCGTGGTAGTTCGGCATGAAGCCGAGCCGCTCGTACGAGTCGCCCCTGGTCTTCGTCAGCTTCTTGGCGACCTCGGCCAGCTGGGACCAGGTCCGCGGCGGCTCGGTGATGCCGGCCTTCTCGAACGCGTCCTTGTTGTAGTAGAGGCCGTAGGCGTCGCCGAGCAGCGGCACGGTGCACCGCACGCCGTCGAACTGCGTGTACTCGTTCATCGCCTTCGGGAAGGTCTTCTCCGGGTCGATGCCGTCCTTCTTCAGGAACGGGTTCAGGTCGACGAACGCCTTCGACGAACAGAACTTGCCGACGTTGTTCGTGGTGAACGAGGAGACGACGTCCGGGGCCTTCGAACCGCCCGCCCGCAGCGCCTGGTTGATCTTGTCGTCGGTCATGTTGCCGACGACCTTCACATGGATGTTGGGGTGTTCCTTCTGGAAGGCGTCGACCGTCGCCTGGATCGCCTTCGCCTCGCCCGGGTTGACCCAGCCGTGCCAGAAGGTGATGGCCGTCTCCTTGGACGGATCATCGCCGGCACCGGAGTTGTTCTGGCCGGTACAGGCCGAGGCGAACAGAGAGAGGGCGGCGGTCGCGGCGAGTGCGACGGCCGACTTCCGGCGGTTTCCGGACATGGGGGCGTCTCCCGGTGAAGGAATGGGGGCGGAGGGAAGGGACGATCGGGTCAGCGGGACGTGTCGAAGACCTCGTCACGGGTGGTGACGAGGGCGCTCTCCAGCGCGCCGCGCAGCACGGGACGGTGCGTCACCTCACCGGCGATCAGCCGGGGCCGGGAGGCGGCCAGTTCGGAAAGCTCGGACTCCACCCGGCCGCGCAGCGGTTCCCCGCCGGCCGCGATCACATCGCCGGACAGCACGACGACCTCCGGGTCCAGCACGGCGGTCATCGAGGCGAGACCGGTCGCGATCCCGGTGGCGAACAGGTCGAGCAGCCGGGGGTACGGGCCGTCCTCGCCGGCCTGCGCGGCCTCGGCGGCGCGGGCGAGCAGCCGGGCCGCGACCTCGTGGTGGGTGCCGGAGGAACGGATCAGCTCGTCGTCGATGCCCAGCTCCCGGCCCAGCCGGGACAGCACCTGCGCCCCCGCCAGCTCCTGGAAGCCGCCCGCGTTCACCTTGGTGACCTGACGGACCAGCGGGGCGCCCGGCACCGGCAGGAAACCGACCTCGCCCGCGCCGCCGGTGAAGCCGCGGTGCAGCCGTCCGTTGATGACGAGGGCGGCGCCGAGCCCCTCCTCGTTCCACAGCAGGACGAAGTCCTCGTGGCCGCGCGCGGCGCCGAGGCGCTGCTCGGCCACCGCGACCAGGTTCACGTCGTTCTCGTACTCCACCGGCATCGGCAGGAAGGCGGCCAGCTCCTCCAGCAGCGTGGGGGAGTGCCAGCCCGGCAGGTGCGAGGCGTACCGCAGCCGTCCGGTGCCGGGGTCGAAGGCGCCGGGGGTGCCGATGACGACCCGGTGCACGTCGGAGCGGGTGAGCCCGGCGTCCTTGACCGCCCCGTCCAGCGCGTCCGCCACCTGCCGCACCACGCTGTCGGCGCGCCGCCCGGGGGTGCGCAGCTCGAACTCCCCGACGGTCTGCCCGGTCACGTCGGCGACGGCGGCGACGATCCGGCGGGCGGTCACGTCCAGCCCCGCGACATGGGCGGCCCGCGCGTTCACCCCGTACAACTGCGCGTTGGGCCCCGGACGGCCGGCCACCGTGCCGGTCGCGACCACCAGCCCGGCCGCCTCCAGCCGCGCCAGCAACTGCGAGGCGGTGGGCTTGGACAGCCCGGTCAGCTTCCCGATCCGGGTCCGCGAGAGCGGCCCGTGCTCCAGCAGCAGGTCGAGGGCGGCCCGATCGTTCATGGCGCGCAGAACGCGGGGGGTTCCCGGTGTGGTTCCGGCCATGCGTGCGGCACCTGCCCTCTGTTAGGAAAGTTTCCTATTTGGTGAGAGGACCGTATGCGCGCGTAACCGGGCCGTCAATGGGGGGAGGCCCGGCGGCAACCAAAGCGTTACCCGCGACACTTACCGGAACGTGTGGGTCCATGACGGCGCGCCCCCAACCGCATCGTGCGTCCACGCAGTTGACGGGGTATGGGAGTGCCTCCGCCCGCCTCGCCCCCATGCGCCGTGTCCCCGGCGCCGGTGGTGACCGGCCGGGGACACGGGACGCACGGCATGACCCGGACGAGGGACCCTACTTCCCCTTGTTCAGCGGCGGGGTGATCGGGGCCGTGGCCAGGGACTGGGGCGAGGTGGCCGAGGCGTAGGCGGACGGGGCGGCCACGGAGGCCGAGGGGTCGGGGGCGGTCGCCTCCTCGGCCTGGGCCGGGACGCCGCCGACGATGCGGATGCCCGCCTCGTCGAAGGCCCGCTTGATCCGCCAGCGCAACTCGCGCTCCACGCCCAGCGACTTGCCGGGCATCGTCTTCGCGGAGACCCGGACCGTCATCGAGTCCAGGAGCACGGCGTCCAGCCCCAGCACCTCCACCGGGCCCCAGAGCCGCTCGGACCAGGGCTCCTCCTTGGCCATGGCGGCGGCGGCCTCGGTGATGACCGTACGGACCCGGTCCAGGTCCTCGGTGGGACGCACCGTCACATCGACGCCGGCCGTGGACCAGCCCTGGCTGAGGTTGCCGATCCGCTTCACCTCGCCGTTGCGGACGTACCAGATCTCGCCGTCGGCACCGCGCAGCTTCGTGACCCGCAGGCCGACCTCGATGACCTCGCCGGAGGCGACGCCCGCGTCGACGGTGTCGCCCACCCCGTACTGGTCCTCCAGGATCATGAAGACGCCGGACAGGAAGTCGGTGACCAGGTTGCGCGCGCCGAAACCGATCGCCACACCGGCCACCCCGGCGGAGGCCAGCAGCGGGGCCAGGTTGATCTGGAACGCGCCCAGGATCATCAGGACGGCCGTGCCGAGGATCAGGAACGACGCGACCGAGCGGAGTACGGAACCGATCGCCTCCGAGCGCTGGCGGCGGCGTTCCGCGTTGACCAGCAGTCCGCCCAGCGTGGTGCCCTCGACCGCCTGGGCGCTGCGGTTCATCCGTTCTATGAGCTTGGTGAGAGCACGCCGGACCGCGATGCGGAGCATGATCGCGATCGCCGCGATGAGCATGATGCGCAGACCGGTGCTCAGCCAGGTGGACCAGTTCTCCTCCACCCAGCTCGCGGCGTGGCCGGCCTGTTCGGCGGCCTCGTCCAGCGAACCGACGGGCTCGGGTGACGGGGCTGCGGCCAGCAGGGCGGACAGGGACACGGCGGAACCTCCAGATGGACTACGGCAGACCAACCACACTAACGGGGCATCGCACGTCGTCCAGGGGCGCGTCCGGGGCGGGAGGAGCCCCCCGCGAGGGGAAACGGAGGACGGAACGAGGCAGAGGGGCACAGGCCGCCGGGGCGGCGTGTGGCCGATCGCACACCACGCGCGACCGCCGTCGGCCCCCGGCCGGAACCTTCCGCTCCGGCGCGCGCCCGGGGCGCGGGCGGCGGTCCGCGGCGGCCGGCGGCGGAAAAATCCTTCCGGCCCGTTACCTGCACGTGGTGGCGCTCCGACCAGGCAGGAGGAGAAACTGAGAGCGGATCGTCCCGGCGCGAGCCACGCGCCGCCGGCGTACAAGGAGGCATCCACCGTGCCGCATGTCCTGGTTCTCAACGCGTCGTACGAGCCACTCGGCGTCGTACCGCTCCGCCGCGCGCTCGTCCTCGTCCTCGAAAACAAGGCCATCTGCCTAGAGGAGTCCGGCGCCTTCATGCACAGTGCCACCCGGGCCGTTCCGGCCCCCAGCGTCGTCCGCCTGAAGCGGTTCGTACGCGTCCCGTACCGGGGGCCCGTACCGCTGACCCGCCGGGCGCTCTTCGCCAGGGACGGGGGACGCTGCATGTACTGCGGTGCCGCCGCGACCAGCATCGACCACGTGATTCCGCGCAGCCGCGGCGGACAGCACCGCTGGGACAACGTGGTGGCGGCCTGCCGCCGCTGCAACCACGTCAAGGCGGACCGGCACCTGCCGGAGCTCGGCTGGCGGCTGCACCAGCAGCCCGCCCCGCCCACGGGCCTCGCCTGGCGGATCATCGGCACGGGACATCGAGACCCGCGCTGGTTGCCGTACTTGCAACCCTTCGGCGCGGACGACGCGATGGCCCGGATCGACGGCATATCGGCCTGAGATCCGGGCCATCGTCGTCCCCGGGGCCGGGAAGGGGCCCCGGGGCGGTCCGGGATGCCCTCGGACCGGGCGGGTGCCGGGGCCCGGTGCGGGGCGGGCCGTGAGTCCTATTCCTCGCCGGCGACGGCGTACGCCTCCACGGACCACAGCGAGTAGCCGAACTCGGTGCCCCGGGCGTCGCCCTGGACCCTGAGGAAGCGGGTGTCCTTCGCGTCCATCCGGACCGACTCGCGCCCGCCCCCGCCCTCCCGGACGGTGGCCGCCGTGCGCCAGTTGCGGCCGTCGGGGGAGACCTGGACGCGGTAGCGGGAGGCGTACGCGTCCTGCCAGTGCAGCACCACCTTGCCGACCCGGGTGGCCCGGGGCAGCTCCGCCTGCCACCAGGCGCCGTCCTCGACGGGCGAGGACCAGCGGGTCCCCGGATCGCCGTCCGTGGCGGCCGACGCCGGGAAGTCGGGCGTCTCGTCGCCGGACGAGGACGCGGTGGCGGTGCGCAGCAGGTCGGGGCCGCCGGTGCGCGGGAACGCCCGGACGGTGAGGGTGCTGCGCTCGTCGCCGAAGCCGATCGGCACCTCGTACTCGCCGGCCGGGGTGCCCGCCGGGACCGTGATCTCGACGGGGACGGCGGTGTGCGAACCGCGCGGCACCCTCGTCCGCTTCGGGACGTTCACCTCGATGCCCTCGGGCGCCTTCGCGGTGAGTTCGCCCCGCACCTCGGCGGGGCGCCGGGCGGCCAGGTGCGCCTCGACCCGCTGCGGACCGCCGCCGATCACGGCGTCCGTCTCGCCGCGCGCGAGGTCGAGCCGGGCGGCGGGCTCGTCCCCGAACCAGGGCACGAGCGCCCGCACGTCCAGGGGCCGGGACGACGTGCTCCCGTCGCCCGCCCGGCTCCCGGGCACGAACGGCGGCAGGGAGCCCGTGACGACGGAGGGCGTCACCGGGACCTCCGCGGGACGGCTGATCCGGATCGCGTCGGTCCGCAGCCCCTTGGCCGTCGTCTGGGTCCAGCCGGTCGCCGACAGCGTGCCGAGCGTGCGCCAGCCCTCGCCGGGCACATGGGCCTCCAGCGTCGCACCGGCCACCGAGCCGCTGCCCGGCGCGGTCATCGCCGTCACCGTCTCCACCGGGCGGGGCCGGTCCAGCCGGACCGTGTAGCCGTCCGGCGTCCTGGAGACCGTACCGGCGTCGCGGTCCGCGCCCGTCCAGGCGTCCGCCTCCCGGCGCACCCGGTCCAGGAACGGCCCGAGGACCCCCTTGCCGACCGTCGCGCCGCCCGCCTTCACGGCCTTGTGCACCGGCTCCAGCGCCAGCGACGCCCGCCACGCGGCGGCGCCGTCACCGCGCGACTGGGCGCCCAGCAGATCGAGGGCCAGCTCGCCCGCCCGGCCGTACCGGGACAACTGCTCGCTCCACGGCCGCACTTCCTCGCCCAGCCGTCCGTCCGCCACCTCCGCCAGCCGCTCCGGGGCCCGGCGCATCACGGTGAACGCCGCCCGCAGCTCACGGGCCGCAGCGTCCCGCGCCGCGGCGTCCTCGCCGGTGCGGGACTTCCAGAACGCGGCCAGCAGCGGCCGCAGATACGCCGACTCGTCACCGCCCAGCACGGACGCGGCGCTGTTCCCGGCGAGCGCGCGCAGCGCGTCCCCGGTGCGCGCGTCGCCGCCCGCCAGGTCGTCGATCGCCGCCCGCCAGGACTCCTGCGGCCGGTAGCCCCGCGGGTTCCAGGCGAAGTCGGCGGCGGTGAACAGCGGGATGCGGGACGCGGAGGACTGCTCCATCGCGTTGGCGATCAGCGCCGCGGAACCGGTCGCCACCGCCGGGTCCCGGCCGGTGTACGGGCCGAGGAAGAGCCGGTCCTGGGCATAGTCGTTGACCGGGTAGTTGTCCAGCGTGACCAGCGGGTGCCGGAACGCGGCACGGGCCCCGGCCAGCTCCCCGCCGGTGATGGTCCGCGGCACGACCCCGACGCCGGTCCAGGCCACCTGGACCCGGCCGTCCAGCTCCTCGGCGAGCGCCGTGCGGTACTCGGTCGCCCCGTCCTGGTAGAACTCCGTCGGCATCACCGACAGCGGCGGCGCGTCCGGGTGACGGTCCGCGAGGTGCCGGGCCACCGCGCTGGCCACGCGCGCCTGCGCCCGGGCCGCGGCCTCGGGGCCCCGGCCGAAGGTGTCGGCGTCGGCGTCGCAGTGCCACTCGCTGTAGCTGACGTCCTGGAACTGGAGCTGGAAGGCCCGCACCCCCAGCGCCCACATCGCGTCGAGCTTCTTCGTCAGCGCCCGCACGTCGTCGTCCGACGACATGCACATGGCCTGGCCCGGCGAGACGGCCCAGCCGAGCGTCACGTGCGCCGCCCGCGCCCGCTCGGCCAGCGCCCGGAAGTCGGCGCGCCGGTCGGCCGGGTACGGGTCGCGCCAGCGGGCCTGCCGGTACGGGTCGTCGCCCGCCGCGTACAGGTACCTGTTCTGCTTCGTGCGCCCCATGAAGTCGATCTGCGCCAGCCGCTCGGCGCGGGACCACGGCTGCCCGTAGAAGCCCTCGGCCATGCCGCGCACGGCGGTGGCCGGCCAGTCCCGGACGGTCACCCCGGCGACGTCGCCGTCCCGGATCAGCTGACGCAGCGTCTGCACGCCGTGGAAGAGGCCGTCCTCGCCGACGCCGTCCAGGGCGACGGTGTCCCGGCCCCCGGTCCGGCCGGCCGCGATCCGGTACCCGCCGGAGGGCAGATCGCCGCGGGCGGGGGCACGCAGGGCGCGCAGCGCGTTCCGGGCGCCGTCGCCGCCGAGCCGGACGACCGGGCCGCGGCCGGGCAGGGACTCGTGGAGGGTCCGTACGCCCGCGTCCCGCAGGACCCGGCGCAGCGCGTCGACCGCGTACGGATCGGCGTGCGCGTCGGCGACGAGGGTGGCCTCGGAGGTGAGCGGCACGGACCGGCCGGCGGCCTCGACGGACTGCGGCCGGGGCCACACGGCGGGCGGCGTCCCGTCCGTGCGGTCGGGCGTGGTGGCGGCGGGGGAGGAGCCGGGCCCCGGAGGGGCCGCGACGGCGGCCGGGGCCTGGGCGGAGAGCAGCCCGCCGAACACGGCCACCGCGATGGCCGTCGCCTGCCCCCTGCGTGTGAGCCGCATGGCTCTCCTCACCTCGTTCCCGCCGATGGGTTCCGAGCCCACCACCCGCGTGCGAGGGTGTCAATGCGCATGGTTGTTGTGCCTGAAATGCCCGGTATGACGGTTGGGGTGAGGGGTGGTCGGCCGGGGCCGTCCGGCATCAAGGATGACGCCGGATGGCCGAAAACGGCGGACAACTTACGGGGAAACGGCCCCGGGGGAACGGAATGTGACCCGGAGCACGTTGAACTCGTTGTGGTAACGCCTACGTCTGTGGCAGAGCCCGCTGGGTAGGTCTGCCGTGTCCTGCTTCCCCCACGGCCAGGAGGCCGCCATGCCCGCCGCCGCGCAGCTTCTGCTCTCCGCCCTCTCCGGACAGGTCCCTTCCCCCGCCGCCCCGCCGGCCGATCCGGCCCCGGAGACCGGCCCCGGACCGCTGACCAGCGAGCCGCCGCTCGGTGACGCGATACCCCTGACCAGCGAGCCGCCGCTCGCCGACGTCACCCCCCTGACCAGCGAACCCCCGCTCGCCGTCAACGCTCCGCTGACCAGCGAGCCGGCCACCTCCGGCGGCGTGTGGGGCCCGTAGTCCCCAGGAGTCCGCATGGGCTTGACCCGGCTCGCCGCACTGCACGGCGTCGCCACCTCCCACTCCCCGTCCGCCGGACCGGCGGTCCCCGTCCCCGACGACACGGTCGTCGCGGTGCTCGCCGCGCTCGGCGTGGACGCCACCACGCCCGAAGCGGTACGGGAATCGCTCGCCGCCGCCGAATCGGCGGCCCGTTCCCGGCTGCTCCCGCCGACCGTGGTGGTGTGGACCGGGGAGCCGCTGCCGCCCGCCCTGACCGCCCTGCCGCCCGGCACCACGCTCGACATCAGGCTGGAGGACCCCGGAGCGCCCCCGGCCGCCCCGCACACGCGCGTCCCGGCCGGGCGAACGGATCCGGCCGCCTCGCCGTCAGCCATGCTGCGATCGGTCGTTTCACGGTCGACCGTTTCGTCATCGGCCGGTTCGCGAGCGGCCGCCGGGACGGACCCGCCGGTGACGCCCGACTGGTGGACGGAGCCGCCGCTCGGGGTGCACCGGCTGGCCGTGCGCGCGCCGGGCGGCCGGACCGCCGCCTGCACGCTCGTCGTCGCCCCGCCCCGGGCGCCCGCCCCGCCCGTCCGCGGCCACGGTTTCCTGGTCCAGCTCTACTCCCTGCTCTCCGCCCGCTCCTGGGGCATGGGCGACCTCGGGGACCTCGCCGACCTCGCCGCCTGGTCCGGGCGGGCCCTCGGCGCCGGCTTCGTCCAGGTCAACCCGCTGCACGCCGCCGTGCCCGGCGACCCCACCGACCCGTCCCCGTACCGCCCCTCGTCGCGGCGCTTCCCCGACCCCGTGCACCTGCGCATCGAGGACATTCCCGAGCACGGGCACGTGACCGACCGCGCCGCCCTCGACGACCTGCGCCAGAGCGCGGCCTCGCTCACCGACACGGTCCTGTACAAGGGCGCCCTGATCGACCGCGACGCCGTCTGGGAACTCAAGCGCCGAGCGCTCGAACTGGTACGGGAGGTGCCCCTCACCCCGGGCCGCCGCGCCGCTTACTGCGACTTCCTGGCCGCACAGGGGCAGGCCCTGGAGGACCACGCCCTGTGGTGCGCCCTCGCCGAGGTGCACGGCCCCGACTGGCACGCCTGGCCCGCCGCGCTCCGCGACCCCCGCTCCCGGGAGACCGCCCGCGCCCGCGGCGAACTCCTGGACCGGGTCGACTTCCACTGCCGGCTCGCCTGGCTGACCGACGGCCAGCTCGCCGCGGCCCAGCGCGCCGCCCTGGAGGCGGGCATGTCCATCGGCGTCGTCCACGACCTCGCCGTCGGCGTGCATCCCGGCGGCTCGGACAGCTGGGCCCAGCAGGACGCCCTCGCGCACGGCATGTCCGTCGGCGCACCCCCGGACGCCTTCAACGCCCGGGGCCAGGACTGGGGCCTGCCGCCCTGGCGCCCCGACGCCCTCGCCGCCACCGGCTACGCCCCCTACCGCGGACTGCTGCGCGGACTCCTCGCCCACGCGGGCGCGCTGCGCATCGACCACGTCATGGGCCTGTTCCGGCTCTGGTGGGTGCCCGAGGGCCGCCCGCCCACCGAGGGGACCTACGTCGGCCACGACGCGGAGGCGATGCTCGCCGTCCTCGTCCTGGAGGCGCACCGGGCCGGCGCGGTCGTCCTGGGGGAGGACCTCGGCACCGTCGAACCGGGGGTCCGCGAGGCCCTGGCCCGGCGCGGCGTCCTCGGCACCTCCGTGCTCTGGTTCGAGCGGGACTGGACGGACACCGGCCGCCCCCTGGCCCCCGAGCGGTGGCGCGAGAACTGCCTGGCCACGGTCACCACCCACGACCTGCCGTCCACCGCCGCCCGGCTGAGCGGCGACCACGTGACGCTGCGCCACCGCCTCGGCCTGCTCACCCGCCCCCTGGCGGTGGAGGCGGCGGCGGACGCGACCGACACCGCCGAATGGCTCGCACACCTCTCCCGCCTCGGTCTGCTGCCCGAGGGCGAGGGCGACGAGGAGGGCGCCGTCCGCGCCGCCCACCGCTTCCTGCTGCGCACCCCGGCCCGGCTGGTCGGCGTCTGGCTCCCCGACGCGCTGGGCGACCGCCGCCCGCAGAACCTCCCCGGCACCTGGGACCAGTACCCCAACTGGCGGCTGCCCGTCGCCGACGCGGAGGGAAACCCGGTCACCCTGGAGGAACTGGCCGCCGCACCCCGGCTGCACCGGCTGATGGAGGTCCTCGCGCCCCTGCGGAAGGGGCCGGGACCCCTTCACGGGCCCGCCCGCGAATGAATGCGCCGGAATTCCGGGCCCGCGCCGGGCCCGGGGCCGGTCCGCGACCCCGTACGGCACCCCCGGGCGCGCGCCCGTCCAGGGCGTTCGCTACGTTTGCACCGTGGACAAGAAGAACGCTATGCGCGCCGGTGCCGTCGCGGCCGGAACGACGCTGATGATGCTGCTCATGTCGTCCCCCGCGCTCGCGCTCACCCGCGACGACGGTGACGACCCGGGACCCGGCCTGAGCGCGATGGAGACCATCGGCCTCTACGTCGTGGCACCCATCGTGCTGTTCCTGGTCATCACGGGCCTGGTCATGGTCCTCGACAAGTCCAGGAAGCAGGCCTAGGACCGCAGGTCCGGGCCGCCCCGGACGCCGACGGACCGCCCCGTACGGCAGACGGCGGCCCGGCGGCCGGACCCGGCATCCCGCTCCTTCCGTGTGCGCCGCGGGTACTCGTACCGCGCGGCGCACACGCATGTCCGGAACGCGGCGCGCACCCGGCCGGTCGGGGGCGGTGCCGCCCGTGGGGCGCCGGGTAGGTTTCGGCCATGACCGAGTGGGACCTCAAGAAGCTCCGCATCCTGCGCACCCTGCGCGACCGGGGCACGGTCACCGCCACCGCGGAGGCCCTGCTGATGACCCCGTCCGCGGTCTCGCAGCAACTCTCCAACCTGTCCAGGCAGCTGGGCGTACCGCTCCTGGAGGCCCGGGGCCGGCGGGTCCGCCTCACCGACGCCGCACACCTCGTCCTGCGCCACGCCGAGGCCGTCTTCGCCCAACTGGAGCGCGCCGACGCCGAACTGACCGGCTATCTGCGCGGTGAGGCCGGCCAGGTGCGGATCGCGGCGTTCTCCACGGCGGTGCCCGCCCTCGTCGTCCCCGCCGTCCGGCTGCTGCGCGCCGAGGACCGCCCGGGGCCCGGCGTCCGGGTGCGGGAGGCGGAGGCCGCGCAGGCGTACGAGCTCCTGGCGGCCGGCGAGGTGGACCTCGCGCTGTCCCTCGCCGCGCACGCCCCGACCGCCCGCGACCCCCGGTTCACCGTGCTGCCCCTGCTCGCGGACCGCCTGGACGTGGCGCTGCCCGCGGACCACCGCCTCGCCGCCGCGCCCGCCCTCCGCCTGGCGGACCTCTCCGGCGACCCGTGGATCTTCGGCGGCTCGGGCCCCTGGTCGCAGATCACCACCGCCGCGTGCGAGGCCGCCGGATTCGTGCCCGAACAGGCGCACAGCGCCTCCGGCTGGACGGCGATCCTGGCCATGGTCGAGGCGGGCATGGGCGTCGCGCTGGTCCCGCGCATGGCCTCGGCGCAACGGTGCGTCCGGGACGGCGTGGTGATGCGCGCGCTCGACGCCGACCAGCCGCGCCGCCACGTGGTGGCGGCGGTGCGGCACGGCGCCGAACGGGGCCCCGGGGTGGCCCGGGTCCTGGCGGCGCTCACCGCGGCGGCCGAATCGTTCACCTCAGCTGAATAGACGATGCAAAAACATTCGATGGACCTGATGGTTCGTTCGCCGCGACAGTGGACGCATGACCTTCGACCAGGATGAGAACCACCACGACGACCCCCACGCCAACGACGCGGCCCCGTACGGCGGCGGTGACCCGTACGCCGACTACCGCACCACCGACCTCCCCTTCACCGAGCTCGTCGACCTCGCCGACCGCCGTCTCGGCGCGGGCGTGATCGCCGCCAACGACGAGTTCTTCGCCCAGCGGGAGAACCTCCTGCTCCGGGAGCGCGCGGTCTTCGACCCCGAGCGCTTCGGCCACAAGGGCAAGATCATGGACGGCTGGGAGACCCGCCGCAGGCGCGGCGCCGACGCCGACCACCCGTTCCCCGCCCCGGACGAGCACGACTGGGCCCTCATCCGGCTCGGCGCCCCCGGCGTCATCCGCGGCATCGTCGTCGACACCGCCCACTTCCGCGGCAACTACCCGCAGCGCGTGTCGATCCAGGCGGCCTCGGTCGAGGGCACCCCCGGCCCCGAGGAACTCCTCGCCGACGACGTGAAGTGGGAGGAGATCGTCCCGCCGACCCCCGTGCGCGGCCACGCCGCCAACGGCTTCGAGATCACCGGCGGACGCCGTTACACCCACGTACGGCTGTGCCAGCACCCCGACGGCGGCATCGCCCGCCTCCGCGTCCACGGCGAGGTCGTCCCCGACCCGGCCTGGCTCGCCACGCTCGGCACGTTCGACCTGATCTCGGTCCTGAACGGCGGCAGCTACGAGGACGCGTCGGACCGCTTCTACTCCTCGCCGACCCAGATCATCCTGCCCGGCACCTCGCGCAAGATGGACGACGGCTGGGAGAACCGGCGCCGCCGGGTCCGCGGCACCAACGACTGGGTCCGCTTCCGCCTCCCCGCCCAGGGAGCGGTCCGCGCGGTCGAGATCGACACGGCCTACCTCAAGGGCAACTCGGCCGGCTGGATCGCCCTCCAGGGCCGCAACGGCGAGACCGGCGAGTGGTTCGAGATCATCCCCCGCACCCGGCTCCAGCCCGACACCAATCACCGCTTCCCGCTCCGCGCCCGAGCGGTCGTCACCCACGTCCGGCTCGACGCCTTCCCGGACGGCGGCGTCGCCCGGATGCGCCTGCACGGCAGCCTGACGGAGACGGGCGCGGCCGAACTGGCCCGCCGTCACGAGGAGTCGAGCGCCTGACCCGGCTCCGTGCCCCCGCTCCCGCCCGTCGGACGGCTGCGCGACGGCGCCCGACCGACGGGCGGGTCTCCACACCGGCGGCACCCGGCCGGGCTCCACGGGGGAGTGACCGGCCGGGTGCCCCGGACCGGCGAGCGGTCCGGGGCGGGTGGCCGGGGCGGCCTGCGGCCGGCCGTTACGCCGTGGCCGCCGCCGCGTCCGCGGCCCGGGCCCTGAGCGCGCGCTCCACGCCCGAACGGGACTCCGAGATCAGCCGGCGCAGGGCCGCGCCCGGCTCGGCCGAGGCCAGCCAGGCGTCCGTGGCGTCCAGGGTCTCCTGCGCGACCTGGAAGGTCGGGTAGAGGCCGATCGCGATCTGCTGCGCCATCTCATGGCTGCGCGCGTCCCAGACGTCCTTGACCGACGCGAAGAACTTCTCCGCGTACGGGGCCAGCAGTTCGCGCTGGTCGGACTGGACGAAGCCGGAGATGACCGCCTCCTGGAGGGAGTTCGGCAGCTTGTCGGACTCGACGATGGAGGCCCATGCCTCCGCCTTCGCCTCCTCGGTGGGGCGGGCCGCGCGGGCGGTCGCCGCGTGGCGCTCACCCGCCGCCGTCCTGTCCCGCTCGTACTCGGCGGCGATCCCGTCCTCCTCCATGAGGCCGGTCGCGGCGAGCCGCTCGACGAACGCCCAGCGCAGCTCCGCGTCGACGGCCAGGCCCTCGATCGCCTCCCGGCCGTCCAGCAGGGCCTGCAACAGGTCCGTCTGCTGCGGGGTGCGGGCGGTCTCCGCGAAGGCGCGGGCCCAGGCCAGCTGGTGGTCGCTGCCCGGCTCCGCCGCGCGCAGGTGCGCCAGCGTCGCCTCGGTCCACCGGCTCAGCCCGGCCTCGCGCCACTCCGGCGCCGCGTACAGGTCCAGCGCCAGCTTCACCTGACGGTGCAGCGACTGAACGACGCCGATGTCCGACTCCTTGCCGATCCCGGAGAGCACCAGTTCGAGGTAGTCCCGGGTCGCCAGCTCGCCGTCCCGGGTCATGTCCCAGGCGGAGGCCCAGCACAGGGCCCGGGGCAGGGACTCGGGGAAGTCGCCCAGGTGCTCGGTGACGACGCGCAGCGACTCCTCGTCGAGCCGGACCTTCGCGTACGACAGGTCGTCGTCGTTGAGCAGGACCACGGCGGGGCGGGCGGTGCCGGCCGGGAACGGCACGACGGTGCGCGGGCCGTCGACGTCCAGCTCGATCCGGTCCGTGCGGACCAGCTTGCCGTCGGCGTCGAGGTCGTAGCAGCCGATGGCGATGCGGTGCGGGCGCAGCGTCGGCTCGCCCTTGGCACCGGCGGGGAGGGCCGGGGCCTCCTGGAGGACCGCGAAGGACGTGACGTGACCGTTCTCGTCCGTCTCGATCTCCGGGCGCAGGATGTTGATGCCCGCGGTCTCCAGCCACGCCTTCGACCAGGTCTTCAGGTCGCGGCCGGAGGTCTCCTCCAGCGCGCCCAGCAGGTCCGACAGCCGGGTGTTGCCGAACGCGTGCGCCTTGAAGTACGCCTGGACGCCCTGGAAGAACGCGTCCTTGCCGACGTACGCCACCAGCTGCTTCAGGACCGAGGCGCCCTTGGCGTAGGTGATCCCGTCGAAGTTGACCAGCACGTCGTCCAGGTCACGGATGTCGGCCATGATCGGGTGCGTGGACGGCAGCTGGTCCTGGCGGTAGGCCCAGGTCTTCTCGGAGTTGGCGAAGGTGGTCCAGGAGTTCGGCCACTTCGTGCCCGGCGCGTCCGCCTGGCAGGCGACCGAGGTGTACGTGGCGAACGACTCGTTCAGCCACAGGTCGTTCCACCACTCCATGGTGACCAGGTCGCCGAACCACATGTGCGCCAGCTCGTGCAGGATGGTCTCGGCGCGCCGCTCGTACGCCGCGTCCGTCACCTTCGACCGGAACACGTACTGGTCGCGGATGGTGACCGCGCCCGCGTTCTCCATCGCCCCGGCGTTGAACTCCGGGACGAAGAGCTGGTCGTACTTGGCGAACGGGTAGTCGTAGTCGAACTTCTCCTGGAACCAGTCGAAGCCCTGCCGGGTCACCTCGAAGATGTCGTCCGCGTCGAGGAACTCGGCCAGCGAGGGGCGGCAGTAGATGCCGAGCGGGACGGTCCGGCCGTCCTTCTCGTAGCTGCTGTGCACCGAGTGGTACGGGCCGACGATCAGGGCCGTGATGTACGTCGAGATGCGCGGCGTCGGCTCGAAGGACCAGACGTCGTCCTTCGGCTCGGGCGTCGGCGAGTTCGAGATCACGGTCCAGCCGGAGGGGGCCTTCACGGTGAACCGGAAGGTCGCCTTCAGGTCGGGCTGCTCGAAGCTCGCGAACACCCGGCGGGCGTCCGGCACCTCGAACTGGGTGTAGAGGTAAGCCTGCTGGTCGACCGGGTCGACGAAGCGGTGCAGGCCCTCGCCGGTGTTGGTGTACGCGCAGTCGGCGACGACCTTCAGCTCGTTGGAGCCCGCGACCAGGTGCGGGAGCGCGATGCGGGAGTCGCGGAACACGGCCGCGACGTCGAGCGACTTTCCGTTCAGCTCGACCTCGTGCACGGCGGGCGCGACCAGGTCGATGAACGTCTCCGCACCGGCTTCGGCGGAGTCGAAGCGCACGGTGGTCACGGACCGGTAGGTGCCGCCCTCCTGCGCTCCGGAGAGGTCGAGATCGATCTCGTACGCGTCCACGGTCAGCAGGCGCGCCCGCTCCTGTGCCTCTTCGCGGGTCAGATTCGTGCCAGGCACGCGGTCATCTCCTTGGGATGTGACGTTTTCGGTCATCCTTCCACGTCGCGCACTTCGGTGCGGTAGCCATCCATGAGCTACTTCGGTAGCATCAATGGTATGAAGATCAGTGTGAGTCTGCCGCAGGAGGACGTCGCATTTGTCGACGAGTACGCCACGAAGACCGATGCCGACTCCCGGTCCGCGGTGATCCACGCCGCGATCGAGCTGCTGCGCGCCTCGAATCTGGAGGCCGACTACGAGGCGGCGTTCGCGGAATGGGACGCGAGCGAGGACGCCGCGTTCTGGGACCAGTTCTCGGGGGACGGGCTCAACGATGAGGCGCGGTGACATCTACCTGGTCGAGTACGAGCCGGTCCGGGGCAGCGAGGCGAACAAAGCCCGCCCGTCGGTGGTCGTCTCGAACGACGGGGCCAACGCTGTCGTCTCCAGGACGGAGCGCGGTGTGATCACCGTGGTGCCGCTGACGTCGAACACCTCCCGGATCTACCCTTTCCAGGTGCTGCTCCCCGCAGAGGAGTGCGGCCTGCCGAAGGACTCGAAGGTGCAGTGCGAGCAGGTGCGCGCGATGGCTCACGAGCGGTTCCTCCGACGCGTCGGCACCGTCCCCCGCCCGCGCATGGCCGAGATCGATGCCGCCCTGCGCCGCCACCTCGCCCTCTGAGCACACCCGGACGCACGCATGCGAAAGGGCGGCCACCGCACCCGGTGGCCGCCCTTTCGCGCGTTCGGCGTCAGCCCTTCAGCTCCGCCGCGACCAGCTCCGCGATCTGCACCGCGTTCAGCGCGGCGCCCTTGCGCAGGTTGTCGTTGGAGACGAAGAGCGCGAGGCCGTTCTCGATGGTCTCGTCGACCCGGATGCGGCCGACGAACGAGGCGTCCTTGCCGGCCGCCTGGAGCGGGGTGGGGATCTCGGAGAGCTCGACGCCGGGGGCGTCCTTCAGCAGCTCGTGGGCGCGCTCCACGCCGATCGGGCGGGCGAAGCGGGCGTTGATCTGGAGGGAGTGGCCGGAGAAGACCGGCACCCGGACGCAGGTGCCGGACACCTTCAGCTCCGGGATCTCCAGGATCTTGCGGGACTCGTTGCGGAGCTTCTGCTCCTCGTCGGTCTCGAAGGAGCCGTCGTCGACGATCGAGCCGGCCAGCGGCAGCACGTTGAAGGCGATCGGGCGCTTGTAGACGCCCGGCTCGGGGAACTTCACGGCCTCGCCGTCGTGGGTGAGCGCGTCGGCCTCGGCGGCGACCTCGGTCACCTGACCGTGCAGCTCGGCGACGCCGGCCAGGCCGGATCCGGACACGGCCTGGTAGGTGGCGACGACCAGCGCCTGGAGGCCGGCCTCGTCGTGCAGCGGGCGCAGCACGGGCATGGCGGCCATCGTGGTGCAGTTCGGGTTGGCGATGATGCCCTTGGGGCGGTTCGCGATCGCGTGCGGGTTGACCTCGGAGACGACGAGCGGGACCTCGGGGTCCCTGCGCCAGGCGGAGGAGTTGTCGATCACCACGGCGCCCTGGGAGGCGACCTTCTCGGCGAGTGCCTTCGAGGTCGCGCCGCCGGCCGAGAACAGCACGATGTCCAGACCGGTGTAGTCGGCCGTGGCGGCGTCCTCGACGGTGATCTCCCGGCCCTGCCACTCGATGGTGGAGCCCGCGGAGCGAGCGGAGGCGAAGAGCCGCAGTTCGTCGGCCGGGAACTCGCGCTCGGCCAGGATCCTGCGCATGACTGTGCCGACCTGACCGGTGGCGCCGACGATTCCGACCTTCACGGGAACTCCTTCGAACGTACGAACCGGCAGGGTTGCCGCATTCATGAAGCGTATGTCCACGGCTTCCCCGTCCAATCCATTGTCCGGGGTTCGGACAGCGGCCGTCCTGCCGGGCGGACACGGCAGTGGGGCGGGAGCCCGGATGAGCGCCCGCCCCACTGCCGTGCGTGTCGCACGGATCACATGGTGACCGTTACTGCGTGACCTTCTCGATCACGACGCTGCCGGTGCCCGCGGCGGTGCCGCGGCCGTTCACCAGGCTGACCTCGCCGAAGAACTGCCGGCCCTCGGGGGCGGCCCCGCCGACCGAGACCTCGGCGTCGATCTGTGCCGAGGCGCCGTTGGCCAGGTTCACGGCCTTCGACTCGTCGACCTTGATCGTGCCGAGCGACGCCGAGTAGTACACGTCGCGGTAGTCGTACGTGCTGGTGCCGGCCGGGACGCTGTAGCCGTCGATCACGACGGTGTACGTGCCCGCGGCGGGCTTGACCAGGCTGACCGCCTCCTCGGAGCCGGCCGTGGTGGAGGCACCGACCTCCTCGTCGCCCCGGTAGACGTACAGGTCCAGGTCGGCGTTGGCGTCCGAGGTGCCGCCGATGGCGACGTCCAGCTTCTCGACGCCCTCACCGATGGTGACCGTGTACTCCTGGGTGTCGCCCGTCTTGATCGACGGCTTGTCGACCTTGGCCGAGCCCAGCGAACCGCCCTTCAGACGGCCCTCCAGGTCACCCGCGTTGTTGGTGACCTTCCAGTTCACCGCGGCCGGCGTGCCGACCTTCGCCTCGGCGATGGTCTGCACCGCGGGGTCGAAGGTCGCGCCGAGCAGTGAGACGTTCAGCTTGTACGGGTTGTCCAGCAGCGGCGACGTGCGCCGCGACTCGACCTCGATCTCCCAGACGCCCGGCTGCGGGTCCTTGTACGAGCGCACGTCCGGACGGCAGGTGTTGGCCGGGTTCTCGTAGTTCGGGTAGCAGAAGACCGTGGAGCTGTCCTCCACCTGTACGCCGTACGGGTGGATGGAGATGAAGCGGGTCTGGCTGCCCGAGCGCAGCGCGCCCAGCGAGACCTCAAGGGTCTTGGCACCCTTCGGCACGGTCACGAAGTACGAGTCGCTGCTGTTGCGCTGCACCGAGCCGGACGCCTTGAACGTGTAGGCGGGCTTCACGAGCTCCTTGGAGACGACCACCGTGGTGAGGATCTGCTGGTCCACGCCGACGGTCCTGGAGTCGTCCACCTTCAGGATCGCGCTGTGCACGCCCGCGCTGCCCGGCTTCGCCTGGACCTTGACGGTCACCGGCTCGTCGAGCGGCAGGGAGACGGTCTTCGAGCCGAGGAGCTTGAAGGTGCCGTCGTTGTTCTTCCACGACAGCTTGTGCTTGACGTTCTTGTCCGGGCCCGTGGTGCGGGTGATCGTGACGTCGTACGTCTTCTTCTGGCCGGCCTGCAGGCCGCCCTCGCGGTCGTACAGACCGGTGCCGAAGCCGGGGGTCTTCAGCGCGAAGTCGATCGCGGTGTCGACCGGGGCCTTCACCGTGTACTCGTGCGCCGGGGAGCCCTGCTTCACGATCTGCTTCCAGGCGCCGACGATGTCGATCAGACCGGAGCCCTGGGCGTGCGCGGGCACACCCTTGATGTGGGTGGCGGTGCTGGTCAGCGCGGTCCGCAGGTCGGCCGGCGGCAGCTCGATGCCCTGCTGCTTCGCGGCGGACAGCAGCAGCGCGGTCGCGCCCGCGGCCTGCGGCGAGGACATCGAGGTGCCCTGCAGCATGGAGTAGCCCGCGGGAAGCGAGTAGCCCGCCTCCTTGACCGGGCCGCCGGGCAGCCAGGTCTGGGTGGTGTTGATGGACGCGCCGGGGGCCGTCAGGATCGGCGCGAAGCCGCCGTCCTCACGCGGACCGCGCGAGGAGAAGGGCAGCATGTCGTACTTCTTGGTGACGTTCGAGCCGTAGTTGGCGGCCCATGTCTCCTTGGAGATCGACGCACCGACGGAGATGACGTGGTCGGCGAGACCGGGGTCACCGATGGTGTTGACGCCCGGGCCGTCGTTGCCGGCCGAGATGACCAGCTGGACGCCGTAGATGTCGATGAGCCGCTTGTACAGCTCCGAGCGGGCGTTGTTGCCGTCGTTGAGCGGCGGCAGGCCGCCGATCGACATGTTGACGACGTCGACGCCGCGGTTCACGACGAGGTCGATCATGCCCTCGGTGAGCGCGATGTTGGTGCAGCCGCCGGACCAGGTGCAGGCACGCGAGGAGACGATCTTCGCGCCGGGCGCGGCGCCGTTCATCTCGCCGCCGAACAGGCCGTTCGCGGCGGTGATGCCCGCGACGTGGGTGCCGTGCTCGCCCTCGATGACACCGATGTTGACGTAGTCGGAGGTGTCGCCGGCGGCGTTGTACACGACGTCCTGGCGCGTCTCGACGACGAACGGGATGCGCTCGGCGACCTCGGTCCGCGGGTCGTCCTTGCCGAAGTAGGAGACCTGGTGCTTCTCCTTGTACGGCTTGAGGACGGCGTCGTCGGAGAAGTCCGCGTTGCTGTTCAGGTCGACGCGGGTGGTGCCGGTGACCGGGTCGTAGAGCACGGCCCAGACGTCGGTGGTGTCGCCGTCGCGGTTCAGGTCGCCCGCCATGTCGCCGCCCTTGGTGGCGGCCTCGGCGAACAGCTTGATCCGGTAGTCCCCCTTGGGGGCCTTGTACGTGAGGCCCTTGTAGGTGAACGTCGGGCCGGACACCGCGTCCGTCATCCGCAGCCAGGTGCCGTCGCCGTCGCTCACCGGGTCGGTGGCGGTCACCCAGTCGACGATCTTGCGCTCACCCGTGGTGGTCTTCTGCAGCGCCGGGTGGGCGACGTCGACGCCCGAGTCGAGGACGCCGATGGTGATCCCGCGGCCGTCGGCCTTCGGGTGCTGCTCGACGAAGTCGACCGCGCCCGTCTCGAAGGACGGGTTGTACGGGTTCTTCGCCGGGGTCTTCTTGCCGGGCGCCGGGTAGGAACCGGACGCCTTGACCCGGGACTTGGCACCGGCCGCGCGGTCGGCGGCGGGCGTCGGGTCGTCCAGCTTGATCTCCTGCTTGAGATCGATGCCGTGGACGGACGACAGCTTGGCCGCTGCCCGGATGGTCGCGTCGGCGGACGCGGTGGGCACGGTGGCCCGCACGTAGCCGAGCTTGTCGTACGCACGTCCCAGCACGGACCCCTTGACGGCGTCGAGCTGCTTGGTGACCTGCTCGGTCGCACCGGGAGCGGTGGCGACCATCATCGTGACGTTCTTCTGCCCCTTGGCCTTGGCCTTGGCCAGAACGTCGGCGTCCGCCGCGCCGAGCTTGTCGGCGGTGGTGCCCTCGGCGGCGGTCTTGACGGGGGCGGGGTCGGGTGCATCTGCGGCGAAGACGGGGGTGACGCCGGTGGCGGCCAGCGCGGCCACCAGGCCGGCTGCGGCCGCCACTCGGGCCGCACGTCTCGCCCCGGGTATGTAACTGGGGGACTCGGTGGTCATCAGCATCCCTGCAATAGGCAAAGAGAGAGTCCGGAATTCGGTACCGGATGACCGCTCACCCTTTCGTAAATGACAGGGGTTTGTGGAGAGTTGAGGTGGGTGAGATGTGGACATGGCAGAATCCCGCCACTGGTACTGATGCGCCATCAGGGACGAAGTGGTGAATAAGTGGTGCCGGTAGGGCGTGTTTCCGCCATGTACGGTTCCGCTCCCGGCCACCCGGGCGGGCTCTCAGCGGGGCAGGACCACCACCCGAGCCGCCGGTTCCCGGTCGGCCGCCGCCCTCAGCGCCGTGCGCACCGCGGCCGCCTGCCGCCCCCCGGCGTCGCGGAGTCCCTCCGGCGCGAGGCGGACGACGGTGATCCCGAGCCGCTCCAGATGCTCCCGCTCGGCGGCGTGCGCGGCCCATCGGGCCTCGCGTTCCGTCCGGTGCCGGCCGCCGTCGCCCGGCCCGCCGCGCCCCGGGCCGCCGGCGACGAGTGCCACGGCGACCGCCCGGCCGGGCCAGTAGGCGTCCACGGCCCCGAGGCGCGGACCGCCGGGCAGGCGGAGACACACGTTCCACAGGGGCTGCGGCAGATCGTGTTCCATCACCAAGTCGTAAAGTCGACTTTCGGCCATGGCTCGGTCCTCGGCGAGGAGCGCGTCCGCGGCCCGCGCCACGGGCGGACGGTCCAGCAGTCCGATCCGGCCCAACTCGTCCACCGCGGCGCCCGGTTCGCAGTGCCCGCCGCGGACCGCCCCGACGAGCAGACGGCGTACGGCCGACGGGGCCCGGAGCCCGGCGACCGCGTCCGCGAGCGCCCGCTCCACGGGGGCGACGGGCAGACCGCGCACCCACCCGGGCGGCGGCACGGCCGCGGAACGCACCGGGCGCACGTACCCGACCGGGCGCGACCGCCGGGCGTGCGGCACCAGCACGTCGATCCCGGACCACTCCCCGGGCGGCGGCACGACCGCGAACCCGCGCAGGGCGAGCGCGGCGAATCCGGTGACCACCGCCCCGCCGTACCCGGCCCCCGGGTCACCGCCGGGTGCGCCCCGACGGCCGGGGGCCGGCGGCCGTCCGGCGTACAGCAGGGCGGCGCGCAGCCGCTCGTCGGCGGTGAGCGGCCGCCGGTGCAGGACGTACACACCGGGCAGGGTCCGCTGCCACGGCCCGTCGGCCCCGCACCGCGCGGCGGCCCGCGCGGGGGAGACCCCGCACGCCCTCAACTGCGCCCGGGACAGCACGCTCGGGCGGACGTCGCGGACGTCGCGGACGTCGCGGGGACGGCAGGGGAGGGACGGGGGCTGCTGGATGTTCCGGGTCATGCTCCGGGACATGCCACGGGCCGCCGCGGCGCCAACCCCGTGTTACACGACCGTGGACCAGTCGGGACGACACCGCCCGCAGAAGACGCCCCCGCCCCCTGCCGTCCGTCCGTCAGATGCCGGTACCGCTCGCGGCCGCGGCCTCCGCGGCCGCGTCGCACTCCTGCGCCCGCAGCGCCCGCGCCAGGTCGTCCCGGGACTCCAGCACCAGCCTGCGCAGGGCGGGCGCCGCGTCCTCGTGCGCGGTCAGCCAGGCGTCCGTCGCCGCCAGCGTGGCCGGGTCGTCCTGGAGCGCCGGGAACAGGCCCTTGACCACGATCACCCCGATCTGGATCGACCGCTCGGCCCAGACCCGCTCGATCGCCTCGAAGTACTTGTCCGTGTACGGCGCCAGCAGCTCCCGCTGCGAGGACTGGGCGAAGCCCGCGATCGTCGCCTCCACCAGCGCGTTGGACAGGGCGTCCGACTCCACGACGCCCGCCCACGCCTGCGCCTTGACCGCGGCGGAGGGCCGCGACGCCAGGCACCGCACCTGGTGCCGCTTGCCGGACGCCGTGTCGTCACGGGCCAGCTCGGCGTCGATCGCCGACTCGTCCGCCACCCCGTGCGAGGCCAGCGGGGACAGCAACGCCCACCGCAGCTCCTGGTCGACGTCGAGCCCGTCGATCCGGGCCGACCCGTCGAGCAGCCCCGTCAGCAGCTGGAAGTCCGTCTCCGATGCGGCGACCGACGAGAAGAACCGCGCCCACGCCAACTGGTGCTCGCTGCCCGGCTCGGCGACCCGCAGCTCCCGCAGCGCGCCCTCGGCCAGCGCCCGGCCGCCCTCCTCGCGCCACCCGGGCGCCGCGTACTGCGTGAGCACGGTCCGGGTCCAGGAGTGCAGCATCTGGAGCACCCCGATGTCGGACTCCCGCCCGGCGAAGGCCAGCACCAGCGCGGCGAAGTCGCGGGCCGGCATCAGCCCGTCCCGGGTCATGTTCCACAGCGCCGACCAGCACAGCGCCCGCGCGAGCGGGTCCGTGATGTCGCCCAGGTGCTCCCGCAGCGTGGCCAGCGACACCTCGTCGAAGCGGACCTTGCAGTACGTGAGGTCGTCGTCGTTGACCAGGATCAGCTCGGGCCGCTCCGCCCCCGCCAGCTCCTCGATCACCGTGCGCGGCCCCGCCACGTCCGCCTCGGCGCGCGCGTACCGCACCAGGCTCCCGTCGGTGTCGCGGCGGTACAGCCCGACCGCGACCCGGTGCGGCCGCAGCTCCGGGTGGGACTCGGCCGCCTCCTGGAGCACCGCCAGTTCCGTGATCCGGCCCGCCGCGTCGTACGTGGCCACCGGGGTCAGCGAGTTGACGCCCGCGGTCTGCAGCCACGACCGCGACCAGGCGGTCATGTCGCGCCCGGACGTCTCGGCCAGCACGGACAGCAGGTCGCCCAGCTGCGTATTGCCGTAGGCGTGCTTCTTGAAGTAGCGCCGGGCGCCCTCCAGGAACGCGTCCCGCCCCACGTACGCCACCAGCTGCTTCAGGACCGAGGCGCCCTTGGCGTACGTGATGCCGTCGAAGTTCAGCTTGGCGTCCTCCAGGTCACGGATGTCGGCCGTGATCGGGTGGGTGGAGGGCAGCTGGTCGGCGCGGTACGCCCAGGACTTGCGGTTGTTGGCGAAGGTGACCCAGCCGTTCTCGAAACGGGTCGACTCCACCATGGAGAACGCGCCCATGAAGTCGGCGAACGACTCCTTCAGCCACAGGTCGTCCCACCACTGCATGGTGACGAGGTCGCCGAACCACATGTGCGCCATCTCGTGCAGGATGACGTTGGCCCGGCTCTCGTACGCCGCCTGCGTCACCTTGCCGCGGAAGATGTACTCCTCGCGGAACGTGACGCAGCCCGGGTTCTCCATCGCGCCGAGGTTGTACTCGGGCACGAACGCCTGGTCGTACTTCCCGAACGGGTACGGGTAGTCGAAGTTGTCGTGGAAGAAGTCCAGGCCCTGCTTGGTGATCAGGAAGACGTCATCCGCGTCGAAGTGCCGGGCGAGCCCCTTGCGGCACATCGCGCCGAGCGGGATCTCCAGCGTCGTGCCGTCCTCGAACGTGCGGCTGTAGGAGTCCGTCACGTAGTGGTACGGACCGGCGACGACCGCCGTGATGTACGTGGAGATCGGCTTCGTCCCGGCAAACCGCCAGACCCCGCCCTCCCGCGACTCCTCGGCCCCGTTGCTCCACACCGTCCAGCCCTCGGGGGCCGTCACAGTGAAACGGAAGGGGGCCTTCAGGTCGGGCTGCTCGAAGTTCGCGAAGACGCGCCGCGCGTCGGCCGGCTCGTACTGCGTGTAGAGGTAGACCTCGCCGTCCTCCGGGTCGACGAACCGGTGCATGCCCTCGCCGGTCCGGCTGTACGCGCACTGTGCGTCGACCACCAGGACGTTCTCGCCCTCCGGCAGGTCCTCCAGCGCCACCCGCGTGCCGTCGAAGACGACGGCGGGGTCGAGCGGGGAGCCGTTCAGCGTCACCGCGTTCACACCCGGTGCCACCAGGTCCGCGAAGGTCGACGCCCCGCCCCGCGCGCTGCGGAACCGGATGGTCGTCACCGAGCGGAAGGTCCGCGGACCGGACCCGGCGGCCTCCTCGTCCCCGTCGGGTCCCCCGAGGGCGGAGCGCAGATCGAGATCGACCTCGTAGCCGTCGACGCTCAGCAGCTCGGCCCGCTCGCGGGCCTCGTCGCGGGACAGGTTCTCACCGGGCACGGGCGCACTCCTTTGTGTCACGTTCGAATACTTTGATCCTCCCATGCCGCCACTCGGCCCGGCAGGCGGGAATGACCGGTGCGCCCGAAGGTGTTCTCGCGCACAGGTGCGCACGCTCTTACGAGGAGAGACATGTCTGACAACAGCACGGCGACGACCGGAAAGACCCCCGCCGACTTCTGGTTCGACCCGCTCTGTCCGTGGGCCTGGATGACCTCCCGCTGGATGCTGGAGGTGGAGAAGGTCCGTGACGTCGAGGTCCGCTGGCACGTGATGAGCCTCGCCGTGCTCAACGAGGACCGGCTCGACGAGCTGCCGGAGGAGTACCGCGAGCTGCTGTCCAAGGCGTGGGGCCCGGTCCGGGTCGTCATCGCCGCCCAGCAGAAGCACGGCGACGAGGTCGTCGGCCCCCTCTACACCGCGCTCGGCACCCGCTTCCACAACCAGGGGGAGGGCCCCACCCGCGAGGCGGTCCTGGGCGCGCTCCAGGACGTCGGCCTGCCCGCCGAGCTGGCGGACTTCGCGGACTCCGACGAGTACGACGCCGAGCTGCGCGCCTCCCACAAGGAGGGCATCGACAAGGTCGGCCAGGACGTCGGCACGCCGGTCATCGCCGTGCCGGGCGCGGACGGCGAGCAGATCGCCTTCTTCGGCCCGGTCGTCACCCCCGCCCCGAAGGGCGAGGAGGCCGCGAAGCTGTGGGACGGCACGCTGCTGGTGGCGTCCATCCCCGGTTTCTACGAGATCAAGCGGACCCGGACGCAGGGCCCGATCTTCGACTGACCCGTACGCCCCGGCCCCGCCCCGGCAGGGGGCGGGGCCGGGGCATCGGACGGCCCCTCTTCGAGCACACCATGGCGGAGGCCCGCCGCTGCTGGAGTACGGCCTCACGACGGGCTGAGCCCCGACCGGTCGGCGGCCCCTTCCCCGGCGGCCTCTTTCGCCGAGGACCGTTCCCCGGCGGGGCCGGCGGTCCGGCGCTCCACCGCGGCCAGGGCCAGGGTGACCGCGAGGGAGGCCCCCGCCATCACGGTCATCGCCGAGGCCGGGGAGGTCCACTGGGCGAGCGAACCGGCCAGCGCCGCCGCGACGCCCTGCATGGTGAGCATTCCGGAGGAGTGCAGCCCCAGCGCCTGCCCGGTGATCCCGTCCGGGGTCAGGGCCATCAGCCGCTCCTGGTACAGCAGGCTCGCGGCGAAACCGACCGAGGCGATCATCGCCAGCGCGAACGCCACGGGGAGCGCCGGGTGCACGGCGAAGAACAGGTACGGGGCGGCCAGGAGCAGCTGCAACGGCGTGGCCAGCCGCCCCCGCCGGGCGTGCGGGACGAACCGGCCCGTCACGACGTCCCCGACGAGCATCCCCAGCGCGGCGAAGGCGAAGAGGAGCCCCGCGTGGCCGGGGGCGTACGGGACGAACAGCGACTCGCAGCCGACGACCAGTCCGTTCGGCACCCAGAGCGCGAGATAGGTGCGGCGGCGCGGCCCCGAGGACCACAGCTCGGCGTTGGTCCGCCAGGTCTCGGCGACCGAGGGCCGCCCGGTGGTGCGCGGCGGCCGGCGGGCCAGCCCGAACCGGGCGACGGCCGCCCCCGTCAGATACAGGGCGGCGGCGACCAGCAGCGTGCCGCGCGCGGACAGCGTCACCACGAGGAGCCCGCCGAGCGCGTACCCGCCGATCTGCATCAGGCCGCCGCACATGTTCAGCACCGAACGGCCCAGCAGATAGCCGTCCTTGGGCAGCACCTCGTTCAGCAGCCCGTACCGCACGCCGCCGCCCACCGCGGCGACCACCCCCTGGGCCAGGACGATCGCGAAGGCCACCGGAAGCGGCAGCCCCGGAACGGCGAGGGCGGCGGCGGCCAGGGCGAAGACGAGCGCCAGGCCGGTCGTCGCGGCCCGGGGCGGCAGCCGGTCCGCCGCCGACATCAGCAGGGCCGCGCCGATCATCTGGGCGAGCGAGGGACCGAACATGGACAGGGCGGCGAGCAGCGGCGATTCGGTGGCGGTGTAGACCAGGGTGCCCAGGGCCAGTCCGCTCATCGTCGACGCCGCCACCTGCACGGCACTGGTCGCGAAGAACGGCCGGAACTGCGGCGTGCGGAAGAGTTCCCGGTAGGTGTGCATGCGGGGAGTCTCGGAGGACACGCGCGGCGACCGTTACTGTTTCGCACGGGGGCGAAACCTGGGGGCGGGACGCGGAGGCGTGACGGCATGGGCCTGTGGCGGATCAGCGCGGACACGCTGGCCGGGAGCCGGTTCGTCGTCTCACCGCTCGCCGAGACCGTCTCCGCCCTGGAGGCCCTGGAGCGGGGCCGTCCGGACCACCCCGGCGAACGCGCCTGGCTCGACGCCCATCTGCCCGCCCACCGCGCCCGCCGGGCCGCCGACCCGGTGACCGCGCTGCTGGTCGCGGTGGCGCTCGGCGGCAGCTGGAACGCGGACTTCGTCACGCCCACACCGACGGGCGAGGGCGCCCCGTCCTTCGAGGAGGAACTGGCCCCGGTCCGGGCGACCGCGCCCGACCGCGCCCGGGCCGACCTCGTGGTCTCGCTCGGCGGCGGCCCCCTCCCGCCCCTCCTGGACCGCGACGACCTGGCGCATCGCTTCGCCGACGTCCTGGAGTGGGTCTGGCACCGCACCGTGCTGCCCGACTGGCCGCGCCGCCGCCGGATCATCGAGGCGGATGTCGTCGCGCGGACCGGGGAGCTGGGCCGGGCCGGCTGGGCCGCCGCCCTGAGCGGTCTGCGCCCGGGGATGCGGTGGCTGGGCGACGGGCGGCTCCGGATCAACGCGCACGACTACCCTCCGAAGCAACTGACCGGGGTGAGGCTGCTGTTCGTCCCGGTCACCCGGCGTTCGGGCTGGGTCTCCTGGGACGACGGGGCGCAGCGGTACGCGATCGTCTACCCGTGCTCCGGAGCCCTGGCCGACGTGGGCCGGGCCAGGGTCCCGGACAGCCTGTCGCGCCTCCTCGGCCCCGCGCGGGCGACCGTCCTCGTCCTGCTCGCCGACCCGAAGAGCACCACCCAGCTCGTCGCCCTGACCGGCCAGGGCCTGGGCTCGGTCGGCCGTCACCTCAAGGTCCTCCTGGACGCGGGCCTGGTGGACCGCCGCCGCACCGGCCGCTCGGTCCTGTACTTCCGTACGGCCGCGGGCGACGTGCTGGTGGGGGCCCGGCGGGACGGCTGAGAGGGGGCTTCTGGGGGCGGGAGGAAAATCCCTCCGGCATTGTCGGTGACCTCTGTTAGCTTCGGGCGGCCCGTGCGTCCCACGGGCCTCGAAACGTTCACAGGGGAGGGCCAATTGACCGGATCAGGGAGAACGGGCAGACGCAGACGGACGGTGGTGGCCGGCTGCGTGGTGGCGCTGCTGGCCACGGCCGCCGGCCCGGCGCAGGCGTTGGACAACCTGCCGCCGAAGCAGCCGCTGGTCCAGGACCTCCGGACGGAGAACAGCCCCTGCGCGACCGGGGACGACCCGACGTACGTCTCGCAGCCGCCCAGGCTCAGTGCCGTGCTGTACGACCCGGAGGAGGACAACCAGCCCGTCGAGGCCAACCTGGTCAAGGGCGAGTTCGAGGCGTGGTGGACGGACGGGGCGGGGGTGGAGCAGCGCCGTACCCACACCACCCTCGTGTCGTTGTCGGGGACTCCCCGGTACTGGACGGTGCCGGACGACATCCCGGCGAACACGGTCGTCTCCTGGCACGTCCGCGCCGACGACGACGAGGCGACTTCCTCATGGAGCGACGAGGGCGACGGCTCGGCCTGCTCGTTCGTGTACGACGACGTGAGCCCCGAGAAGCCGACGATCAGCTCCCCCGAATACCCCGAGCCCGAGGACGTGTTCTGGGTGGACGGGGTCGGTGTCTACGGGCACTTCACCATGGACTCGCCCTCCGAGGACGTGGTGTCGTACAGGTACGAATTCCCGGGAAGCCCTCCCAGGACGGCCCCCGTCGAGCAGCCCGGCGGGCCCGCGACCATTTCGTACCTGCCGCTCACCTCGGGGCCCAAGTGGCTGAGGGTCCGCGCGGTCGACCGGTCGGGCCGGTGGAGCGCGGAGTCGGAGTACGAGTTCAACGTGCAGTCCGGGCGCGCCCCCGTCGCCCGCTGGAGGCTGGACGATCCGGCGGGCTCCCGCTCCGCCACGGCCGAGACGGGCACCGCAGCCCGGGCCGGCACCGGCGTGACCTTCGGCGGCCCGGCGCCCTCGGGCACGGGGGCCACCGCCACGGTCGGCCTCGACGGCAGTGGCCACGGCTTCCTCACCACCGACGCCCCGGCCACCGACATCCGCAAGTCCTTCGCCGTCAGCGGCTGGGCGCGGCCCGCCGAGACCGGTCGGAACATGACCGTCGCCAGTCAGGACGCGGACGGGGGGCCCGGCTTCGCCCTCGGCCTGCGCAACGGGGAGACCGGCCCCGCCTGGTCGTTCGCGATCGGGGACGCGACGGTGTCCGGCGGCGCGCCCGAGACCGGTGAGTGGGCCCATCTGCTGGGGCTGTACGACGCGGAGACGGGCCGCGCCCGGCTGTACGTCAACGGCCACGAGGTCGGCACCGAAGTGGCGGCGACCCCCGCCGAGGCGGCCGGCGCGTTCCAGATCGGCCGCGCCCGCGGGGCCGTGGGCTACCGCGACCGGTGGCACGGCGACATCGGCGACGTACGGGTCCACGACCGGGTCGTGGTGCCGGACGAGGTGACCGAACTGGCACGGCGCAAGCCGAAGCTGCTCGGCCGCTGGGCGTTGGAGAACGCGACGGACGGCACGAGCCCCGAGCAGTCGGGCGGCGCCCCGCTGCGGCTCGGCGCGGGAGCCTCGATCCACCGGGGCTCCGACGACTCCTGCATCCCGGAGCTGGACCCCGACTGCCCCTACGTGCCGCCGGCACTGGTCGGCAACGGGCATCTCGCCCTGGACGGCGAGACCGGGTACGCGGCTGCCGACGGGCCCGTCGTGGACACCACGGAGAGTTTCACCCTCGGAGTCGTGGTGCGGCTGACGGACTCCGCTTTGGACCGACCGATGACCGTGCTCTCGCAGGCCGGTGAGCACACCGACGTGTTCAAGGTGCGCTACGACCCGTCCACGCACAGCTGGCAGCTGGTGATGCCGGAGAAGGACGAGGCCGGGGCCCCCGAGAAGGTGGTGGCCCAGATCAAGAGCGCGGAGGGCGGTCAGAAGCGCCGTCTCGCCGTGGTCCAAGACGACGGGACCGACACGATCACGCTCTTCCTCGACGGTTCCGTCAAGGCGACCGCGAGCCTCCCGCGCGGGCTGCGCAGCACCGGCGCCCTCCAGATCGGCCGGGCCGGGGCCGGTGGCGGGTGGGGCGAGTACTTCCACGGGGACGTGGACGAGGTGCAGGCATACTCCGGCGCGCTGCGGGAGAGGGACGTGCCGTTCCTGGGCACGGGCGTGGACTACTGCCCGTGCTGATCCGTCAGCACTGAGCCGAGAGGCGCGACGGCCCGCGGGAACCCCGGTTCCCGCGGGCCGTCGGGTTCGGCCGGGCCCATCGACGGTGCCCGGCCGGGGACTTCACGCGTCGAGCCACTCCGTCACCTCGACCGCGTCCCCGACGCTCACGACGCCCTCGCGCACCACCGCGTTCTTCGCGCCGAAGCTGACCTTGTTGCCGTACTCCGGTTCGCGCCGGTACGTCGACAGGGTGCGGATCGGTTCCGGGCCCGCGCGGTGACCGGTGGCCTGGTCGACCATGGGGACGGCGCACCGCATCGCCCGTACCGAGTGGGCGAGTTCGACGGAACCGATGGTCATCCGGCGCACCCGGTCCTCGAAGTGGGGTTCGTCGTCGCCGGTCAGGACGATGTTGGGGCGGAAGCGGTCCATGGGGACGGGGGCGGCGTCACCGCCCGCGGTGATACGGGTGTTGAGGTCGTCCAGCGAGGCCGTCGAGGCGATCAGCACGGCGTGCGCGTCCGCGAAGTTGACCTTGCCGGGGGTGTCGCCCCAGCCGTCCCGGTCGAAGCCGGGCGCCACCCGTACCAGGCGGGACTTCGCGCCGAGCACGGCGGAGAACCACTCCGCGATCTCGTCCCCCTGGTCGACGGCCTCGCCGAGAGGGCGGTCGAACATGCTGACCTCGCGGCGCGGGCCGTCCGGGTCGACGTCCAGGCGCAACGGCTCGACGTCCTCGGCGGACAGCCCCAACGCCGCGCCGCCGTCCAGGACCCCGACCCGGACCGCGGCCATGGCGGGGTGCGTGCGCTGGCTGCGGAACGCGCCGTCCGCCGCGTCCACCACCATGAACGTGCGGTCGTGTTCGAGGCCGGTGCCGAGGACGTGCGCGGAGTCGACCGTGGTCCCGGCGCAGCCCTTGACCGGGTAGTAGGTGAGGCGGTGAACGGTGATGGTCACAGGACACTCTCCGGGGCGGCCGCTTCGAGGTCGTCGATGCCGCCTGATGCGATGGTGCGGATGTGGCGGGTGGGATTCCCGGTCCGGGAACCGCCCGCGGGGGCGGCGGGAGCGGGAGTCATGGCGCCCATCATCGCATCCACCTCACACGATGTGAGTTCCTTTTGGGGACTTGAAGGTGCCGGCCGGCGGAGGGGCCCGGAGCCGCGTTGGTACGATCGCGCGTTCGATGCCGACGGCGCTCCGGTGCCCGGCCATCACCCCGTGGAGAAACCATGCAGCGCCCCCTCGTCCCCCTGGTCACGTTCGTCGTCGCCGCGGCCCTGCTGTGCGCCGGATGTTCCGGGGAATCGGGGTCCGGATCGGGTGCGGCGCGGGGGTCGGGGAAGCCCGCGAGGGCCGCCGGGGCCGACTCGGCGGCGGACCACGGAGCGGCGGTACGGGCCGCGGTGGCCGCGACGGAGCGGAGCAGCGCCCGGATCGACGAACGGATCGAGCTGGGGGACGGCACCACCCAGTACGTCATCTCGATCAAGGGGGCCTTCGACTGGGCGGGCGACAGGGGGCACCTCGCGGTCGACCTCCGGGACCCGGCGGTCCCCGGGAAGACCTCGCCCCGCATGGACGAGGTCTTCGCCGGCGACACCGTCTACTTCGGCGGGTTCGCCGAGATGGAGGGCTCCTGGGGATCGATCCGCCGGGACAGGGCGGAGGCCCACTACGCGCTGCGGGCGCCGATGAACGACCCCGGACACGTCCTGCGCCAGGTGGCGCAGATGCGCCGGATCTCGAAGGTCGGCGAGGAGACGGTGAACGGCGTGCGCGCGGTCCACTACCGCGGCACGCTCACCGAGAAGACGGTCACGCAGCGGATGGCGAAGGACATGAGGGCCAAGGTCGCCACCATGCGGAAGCAGATCGGTGGGCTCACCGTGTACGCGGACGCCTGGATCGACCGGAGCGGACGGATCGTGCGCACCCGGCTCGACTGGCCCCTGGGGACGGCGGGCGTCAAGGCGACGATGGACCTGACGGACCACGGCAAGCCGGTACGGGCGAAGGCCCCGGCCCCCGACGAGGTCGTCACCGTGCCGCAGGTCGGCGGCCCCCTGTCGGGCTGACCCGCCCCCTGCCGCGCGACGTGTCCCCCGGAAGGGCCTCGTCCGCCACGCGCCTCCCGGCGGAAAGTCCTTCGACACAGGGGGCAGATCCGGCCATGATCGGGTGCATGAGTTCGTACGTGAGTGACCCGGTTCGTGTCGGTACGGAACAGCTGCCGGGAGGGCGGTTGCTGGGGTGGGCCGAGTGGGGGCCGGGGGACGGGGTGCCGGTGCTGTTGTCGCCCGGCGCGGCCACCAGTCGGCACCTCGGGTTCGGCGCCGACGCGGTGGCCGGGCTCGGGGTGCGGCTGATCTCCGTCGACCGTCCCGGGCTGGGGGCCTCCACGCCGCTGCCGGGCCGTACGTTCGACGACTTCGCCGAGGACATCCGCGCGTTCGCCGCGCTGCGCGGCCTGGAGCGGCCCCTGATGGTCGGCAACTCCCAGGGCGCGCCCTTCGCTCTGGCGTGCGCCGCCGCGGGGGCGGTCGGTGCGCTCGCGGTGGTCTCCGGCGCGGACGAGGTCGCCGAGCCGCGTTTCGCCGACGCGCTCCCGGAGGACCTGCGCCGCCTCGTCGGCCTGGCCGTGTCCGACCCGGCCGCCGCCGAGCAGGTCTTCGCCGGGTTCACCGCGCAGGGCATGTGGGACATGGTCATGGCCCACAGCCCCGAGCGCGACCTCGCCGTGTACCGGCAGCCCGCGTTCGCCGCCGCCTACCGGCGCGCACTCGACGAGGCGTTCGCACAGGGCGCGGCCGGCTACGCCCGGGACACCCTCCTGGCCATGGGGCGCTGGGGGATCGGGCTGTCGGACATCGCCGTGCCCGTCGACCTCTGGTACGGGCAGGAGGACACCGGCCACTCGCCCGACCACGGGGCCGGACTGGCCTCGCGCATCCCGGGCGCGGTCCGGCACCTGGTGCCGGAGGCCGGCGGGTCGGTGCTCTGGACCCACGCCGAGCAGGTGCTGCGCACCCTCCTGGCCCACGTCCCGGCCCCCTGAGCCCACGAGGGCGACAGAAGGGCCCCCGCCTGTCACGTCCGGGCGGGGGCCCTTCCTCCATCCGCCCGCCGGGTGAAGGTTGAGAAGACGATCACGAGGCAGGACGATTCACGCGCCTCCCGGTCAGGGGGCGAGCAGCAGCACGTCGGCGCGCTCCTTGGCGGCCGCGTAACGCTTCGCCACGTCCTGCCAGTTGACGACGGCCCACATCGCGTCGATGAAGTCGACCTTCTGGTTCTTGTACTGGAGGTAGAAGGCGTGCTCCCAGGCGTCGAAGACCAGGATCGGGACCGAGCCCTGGCCGACGTTGCCCTGGTGGTCGTAGACCTGCTCGACGATCAGCCGGCCGCTCACCGGCTCGTACGCCAGAACGCCCCAGCCGGAGCCCTGCGTGGTGGCCGCGGCCTTCGTCAGCTGGGCCTTGAAGCCGGCGAACGAGCCGAACGACTCGGTGATCGCGTCCGCGAGGTCGCCGACACCGTCCGCCGCGAGGGGCTCGCCGCCGCCGTCGCCGGTCATGTTGTGCCAGTAGATCGAGTGCAGGATGTGGCCGGACAGGTGGAACGCGAGGTTCTTCTGGAGTCCGTTGATGGCTCCCCACGCACCCTTGTCGCGCGCCTCCTCCAGCTGCTCCAGGGTGTCGTTCGCGCCCTTCACGTACGCGGCGTGGTGCTTGTCGTGGTGGAGCTCGACGATCTGCGGATTGATGACCGGTTCGAGCGCCGCGTAGTCGTACGGGAGTTCCGGAAGCGTGTACGTGGCCATGTGGTCGAACCCTCCAGCTGCTGCCAGGTTGTTATTGCAAACTCTGTGCAGGAGCAGGCTAACAGCAGGAGGGGGTCCGAAGTGATCAGTCCTTCGACCTAGGACGTGTCCCGGTCCGCCTCCGCCCCGACGGGTCCGGTGGGGCGGAGACGGCGGGGCGGGCGGTCAGGCGCGGGCGCGGGTCCGGGCCGCGGCGAGGCGGGTCAGGTGGTCCTCGTACGCCTTCGCGTAGTGCGCGGCGCGTGCCGGGTCCGGCTCGACGATCTCGGTCGGGGCCGTCCACGCCGCCGTGTCCAGCTCCGCCCCGAAGCGCCGCGCCGCGGCCAGCACCGCGCCGCGCGCACCGACCTCGCCCTCCACGATCCGGACCGGCCGGCCCAGCACGTCGGCGAACAGCCGCATCCACGCGGGCGAACGGGTGCCGCCGCCGCACAGGGCGAGGGTGCCGGTGAGGCCGGCGGCCTCCAGGCAGTGCCGGGCGGCGAAGCCGATGCCCTCGCAGACCGCCCGGATCAGGTCCCCCGGCGTGGTCTCCAGCGACACGCCGGTCAGTTCGGCGCGCAGCCTCGGCTCGACGAACGGGGCGCGTTCGCCGGACGGGGCGAAGTAGGGGAGCACCCGGACCCCGTTCGCGCCGGGCGGAGTGGCGGCGAGCAGCGCGTCCACCTCGGTGTGGCGCACCCCGGTGGTGCCCAGGACCCAGTCCAGGGCCGCGGTGCCGACCATCGCGGGCATGGCGCGCAGCCAGTGGCCGGGACGGTCGGTGGAGATGTGCAGCCCGGCCGGTTCGCCCTCCAGGTCGAGCCGTTCGGTGGCCACCAGCGCGGCCAGACAGGTGCCGACGATCAGCAGTCCGTCGCCCGGCCGGGTGACGCCCGCGCCCAGGGCACAGGCCGCCAGGTCGTACGGGCCGTTGGAGATCCGTAACCCGGAGGGGAGTTCGGCGGTCGCGACCGGGTCGCTGACCGGGGCGAGGAGCGCGGCCCGGTGGGTGAGGCCGAGCGCGGCCACGACCTCGGGGGAGTACGCCCGGGTCAGCGGGTCCAGGAACGGCATCGACGCGTCGGAGACATCCGTGGCCCGGACCCCGGTGAGCCGCTGGAACACCATGTCCTTGCAGTACAGGGCGGTCGCCGCCGCGTCGAGCGAGGCCGGGTCGTGCCGGTCCAGCCAGGCCAGCACCGGGCCCGGACAGCCCGGGAACATCGCGCTGCCGGTGCGCCGGTAGACCGTCTCGAAGACACCGGACTCCAGCCAGGCGTCGACCAGTTCATGGGCCCGGCCGTCCATCCAGGAGATCGCCGTACGGACCGGCCGGCCCGCCCCGTCGACCAGCCAGACGCCGTCGCCCTGACCGGTGAGACCGGCGAACGCGGCCCCGTCGCAGCCGAGTGCGGCCAAAACCTCGCGGACCGCCCCGTACAGCTCGTCCATGTCCTGTTCCACGCAACCGCCGTGGATCGCGAGGCCCACCGGGCGGGACTCGACCGCCAGGGTGCGGCCCCGCGGGTCGAAGGCCGCGGCCTTCACCACGGACGTGCCGACGTCGATGCCGATGTAGCGCGGCTCGGTTCCGGTCACGGTCACAGCTCCCCTCGGAGCGCGTGGGCGAGCGGTTCGCCCCGCACATGGCGGGCCACCTCGGCCGCCGCGATCCGGGCCGCCTTCTGCGCGACGGCCCGGCTGGCCCCCGCCACGTGCGGGGTCATCAGCAGGTTCGGGGTGCGGAAGAGCCGCGACGTGGCGGGCGGCGGCTCCTGCTCGTACGTGTCGAGCGCCGCGGCCCGCAACTGCCCCGAGTCCAGGGCGTCGCACAGCGCGTCCGTGTCCAGCAGCCCGCCCCGGGCCGCGTTGACCAGCACCGCGCCGCGCGGCAGCAGTGCCAGTTCACGGGCCCCGATCAGATGCCGGCTCTCCGGGGTGAGCCTGGCGTGCAGGGTCAGCACCCGGGAGCGGGACAGCAGCGACTCCAGCGACGGGGCGCGCATGCCGTGCACGTCGCCGCGCACGTACGGGTCGTACACCTCGACCTCGGCACCGAACGCGGCGAGCACCCGGGCCACCCGGCTGCCCACCGCGCCGTAGCCGATCAGTCCGACCGGGGTGTCCTCCAGTTCCAGGCCGCAGTGCTCGTACGTGTAGTGGGAGGCGTCCCAGAGGCCGTCGACGGCCAGGGAGTGGTGGGACTCGGGGATGCGGCGCAGGGCGGAGAGGATCAGCCCGACGGTGAACTCGGCGGTCGCCGCCGCGTTGCGCCCGGGGGCGAAGCACACCCGCACGCCCCGGGCCCGCGCGGCGGCGGCGTTCACATTGACCGGACCGCCCCGGCAGACCACGACCAGCCGCAGGTCCGGGGCGGCGGCCAGGACCCGCTCCGTGAACGGGGCCATCTGGGTCACGCACACCTCGACCCCGTCCAGGGCGGCGATCAGCGCGTCCTCGACGTCGCTGGCCTCGTCGACCTCGGCGACCCTGCCGAAGGGCTCCAGCGGCCAGGGCAGGGTGAGCTCGGTCAGGCGCGTCCCGGTGTCCGGGGATTCGGTGCCGAGGGCCCGGTCCAGGGCCTCGGCGAGCAGGGAGTTGCGGACGAAGTGGTCACCGGCGAGCAGGATCCTCGTCGGGGGGCGGACCGTCTCGGGGCGGGTCATCGCGGAGCGTCTCCTTGTCCGGGGGGCGGGGACACGGGCGGCCCGGGGGCCGGCGGTGATGCCTGGTGATGCCTACGGTGTCATCGGGGACGGGTCACGGCCCCGGACCGGCACGCGGGTCCGGCCCGGTCGCCCGCCATCTCCACCCCCGCGCCGGATCGGACGTCCGCCGGTTCCGGGTCCGCGCCGGATCGGTCATCCGTCGTCGTCACCTCCCGCGCCGGAGCTCCGGCCGGTGGCGCAGACCTCGTAGGGCACCTTGTGCTCGTCGAGTTCGCGCAGCGCCCGGGGGGACGCCCCGTCGTCGACCAGCAGCAGGTCGAAACGGGAGAGCGGGGCGAGCCGGTGCAGGGCGACCCGGCCCAGCTTGGAGTGGTCGAGCAGCAGCACGTTGCGGCTCGCCGAGTCGAGCATCGCCCGCTTCACGGAGACGATGTGCTGCTCCTGGTGGTAGGCGAAGCCGCCGGACGCGGCGGAGGTCGAGGTGAAGCAGACGTCCACCTGGAGCGACTGCACCGCCTCCACGCACGAGACGCCGAGGAACGAGGAGTGCAGCGGGTCGAAGTCGCCGCCGAGGCCCATCAGACGTATGCCGCGCTCCTGCGACAGCAGGTTGATCGCCTCCAGGAAGTTGGTGACGACGGTCAGCGGGGTGATGGAGCGCAGCCGCCGCGCGATCTCCAGGGTGGACGTCGAGTCGTCGAGCATCACCGCCATGCCCGGTTCTATGAGCTCCAGGGCCCGTTCGGCGATGGCGGCCTTCTCGGCGCGCATCGTCTTCAGCCGGTAGGAGACGTTCGACTCGAAGACACCGGACGGCTGGGCGGTGACGCCGCCGCGGAACTTGCGGACGATGCCCTGCCGTTCCAGCTCGTCCAGATCCCGGTGGATGGTCATCAGACTGACGTCGAAGCGCTCCGCCAGTTCCGCGGCGCTCACCTCGCCCTGTGCGAGGACGTACTCGGCCATGGAAGCCTGCCGGGGGGCGGGCCCCCGCTGTGGAACGTTGCTCACGTGCTGATCCTTCGTCCTGGACGTGCCGGCCGGTCGGCTCCGGGGCGTGCTCCCGTCCGGGGGGAGCACGGGTGGAACGGCTCCGGTGCCGGACCCGGCCGTCGTCGCGCGGGCGGCCGGCGCCGGACGTGCGGGTGTACGGACGTGCGGGCGTACGGGGAGGCGCGGGCCCGGCCGTGATCTCCACGGTCCGGCCGGGGACGGGCAGGTGGCGACGGGCGGCGTTCACACATTGAGCCGACTGGTTAACAGAGCTTGGAACAATGGAAGTTGGCCGTCAATCCCTCGCGCAACGGAAATTCTCGGTGCAGAGTGAGAAGTTCACAGAGGGGACCGATATGTGGATGGGCATCGATCTCGGCACGCAGAGCGTCCGCGCGGTGGTGGCGGGGGACGACGGCGAGATCCTCGGCAGCGGCTCGGCGCCGCTCACCGGCAGACGCGACGGCGCACGGCACGAGCAGCGGCCCCTCGACTGGTGGACGGCCGTCCGCGCGGCGAGCCGCCAGGCCCTGCGCGGCGCCCCCGCCCCGCGGGCGCTCGCGGTCTGCGCCACCTCCGGCACCGTACTGCTCGGCGACGCGGCGGGCCGGCCGCTGACCCCGGGCGTGATGTACGACGACGGCCGGGCCGCGGCGGAGGCGGCCCGGGCCGGGACCTCGCCGAGCTGGGGCCTGCCCAAGGCGATGTGGCTGCTGCGGGAGCGCGGGGGAGCGGCGGGCGGCGCCGTACGGATCATGCACCAGGCCGACGTGGTCCTGGCCCGGCTCGCCGGGACACCGCTGCCCACCGATTCCAGCCACGCCCTGAAGACCGGCTACGACCCGGAGCGGGACGCCTGGCCGTGGCGGCGGCTCGGGGAGCTGGGGCTGCCCGGCGAACTGTTCCCGGACGTGGTGCGGCCGGGGACGCGGATCGGCGAGGTGGGGCGGGCGGCGGCCGAGGAGACCGGGATCCCGGCGGGCACGGCCGTCGTCGCCGGGATGACGGACGGGTGCGCGGCGCAGATCGCCTCGGGTTCGCTGGCCGTCGGCTCCTGGAACTCGGTGCTCGGCACGACGCTGGTCCTGAAGGGGGTCACCTCGTCGCCGGTCGAGGACCCGGCGGGCGTCGTCTACAACCACCGGGCGCCGGACGGGAGCCGGCTGCCGGGCGGGGCCTCGGGGGTCGGCGGCGGGGCGCTGACCGCCGCCTTCCCGGCTGCGGACCCGGCCCTCATGGACCTGCTGGCCCGCCCCCACGAACCGGCGCGTGTGGTGGCGTACCCCCTGGTGGCGAGGGGGGAGCGGTTCCCGTTCGTCGCGCCGGAGGCCACCGGGTTCCTGCTCGGCGAACCCGCCTGTGACGCCGAGCACTGGGCGGCCCTGCTGACCGGGGTGGGCCTGGTCGAACGGCTCTGCTTCGACTACCTCGACCTGCTCGGCGCCCCGGTGGACGGCGCGCTCACGTTCACCGGCGGCGCGGTCCGCAGCGGCCACTGGAGCCGGCTGCGCGCCGACATCCTGGGCCGCCCGGTGCGCATCCCGCGCTCCAGCGAACCCGCGCTCGGCATGGCCGTCCTCGCCGCGTACGGGGCGGGGGCGACGGACACCCTGCACCGGGCCGCGGACCGGATGGTGCGGCTGCGGCACGTGCTGCACCCCCACCCGACGCGCACGGCGTGGTACACCGAGCCCTACCTCGCCCTGGTGGACGAACTGGAGCGCCGCGGCTGGCTCCCCGGCCCCGTCGCCGCCCACGCCCGTACCCGAACGGAGAACGCATGACCGGGAGCCCGGCCACCCTGCTGCTGGCCCGCCACGGACAGACCGTCTGGCACGCGGAGAACCGCTACGCCGGCGTCAGCGACATCGCCCTCACCGACGAGGGCCGCCGCCAGGCCCGGCAACTGGGCGAGTGGGCGGCCCGCAACCGGATCGACGCGATCTGGACGTCCACGGTCGGCCGTGCGATCGAGACCGCCCGCCCCGCGTGCGAGGCGCTCGGCATCACGCCCCGGCGCGAGCACGAGCTGCGCGAGTGCGACTTCGGCGAGGTGGAGGGGCGCACCCTGGCGGAGTTCGCGGCGGAGCACCCCGAGCGGGCCGCGCGGTACCGCGCCGACCCGGTGGCCCACCCCTTCCCCGGGTCCGAGGACCCCCGGACGGCCGCGGCCCGGGGGGCGGCGGCACTGCGCCGGATCTCGGCCGGGCACCCGGGACAGCGGGTGCTGGTCGTCGCGCACAACACCCTGCTGCGGCTGGTGCTGTGCGAACTGCTGTCGATCCCGCTGGGCTCCTACCGCCGGGTCTTTCCGCAGCTGCGGAACACGGCGGTGAGCGAGGTGCGGATCGGGGAGTCGGGCGGGGCACTGCTCTCCCTCAACGTGCCCTGCGCCCCGGACACCCCCGCCCGCTGAGCACCGCGCCCCGCCCGCCGGATGCCGGACGTCAGTCCCCGGCGGGCGCGGCCCGGCGTTGGCGCACGACGCCGACGGCGATCAGCGCGGCGGTCAGCGCCCCGCTCGCCAGCAACTGGTCGCGGGTGTCGGGCCGGAGCAGCATCAGGACGAAGACGCCGACCATCGCCACCAGCGCCAGCACCGTCAGGCCCGGGAAGAGCCACATCCGTACGACGAGCTTCTCCGGGGCCGAGCGCTCCAGCCGGCCGCGCAGGATCAGCTGGGAGACGGCGATGAAGATCCAGACCACCAGGATCACCGCACCGATCATGTTGAGCAGCCAGTGGAAGACGTCGTCGGGACGCCAGTAGCTGAGCAGCACGCACAGGAAGCCGAACCCGGACGACACCAGGACGGCGGTGCGCGGGACCCCCGAGGAGATCCTGCCGAGCCGCTTCGGCCCCTGGCCCCGGGCGACCAGCGAGCCGGCCATGCGCGAGGCGCCGTAGATGTTGGCGTTCATCGCGGAGAGCAGGGCGACCAGGATGACCACGTTCATGATCTGGGCCGCGCCGTGGATGCCGAGGTGGTCCAGGGTCGCGTAGAACGGGCCGACCTTCGCCACCTTCTCGTCGTCCCAGGGCACGAGCGTGACGACGACCGCCATCGAGCCGACGTAGAAGAGCGCGATCCGCCACATCGCCGTCCGCACCGCACCGGCCACGCCCCGCACCGGGTTCTCGGACTCGGCCGCGGCGATGGTGACGGTCTCCAGGCCGCCGTACGCGAAGACCGAGGCGAGCAGGCCGACGACCAGGCCCTCGACGCCGTTCGGCATGAAGCCGCCCGCGCCGGAGAGGTTGGCGGTGCCGGGCGCGTCCGTGCCGGGCAGCAGCCCGAGGATCGCCAGCAGGCCCAGCACCAGGAAGAGCGTGATCGCCACGACCTTGAGGGTGGCGAACCAGAACTCGAACTCGCCGAACTTCTTCACCGAGGCCAGGTTCGCGCCCAGGAACACCAGCATGAACAGCGCGACCCAGATCCACTCCGGGGTGCCGGGCAGCCAGCCGGTGACGATCTTCGCGGCACCGATGCCCTCCAGGCCGACGGCCACGCAGAGCAGCACCCAGAACGCCCAGCCCACGGTGAATCCGGCCCACGGCCCGATCGCCCGCTCCGCGTGGACGGAGAAGGAGCCGGAGGCCGGGTTCGCGGCCGACATCTCGCCGAGCATCCGCATCACGAGCATGACCAGCAGCCCGGAGACGGCGTACGCGATGACGATCGACGGGCCCGCGGCCGCGATGCCCTCGCCGGAACCGACGAAGAGCCCGGCACCGATGACGCCGCCGAGGGCGATCATCGAGAGGTGGCGCTGCTTGAGCCCGTGGGTGAGTGCGGAATCGGCCCCGGCGCCCCCGGCACCACCGGTGTCGGGGGAGGCGGGGGAGGCGGAGGTGTCGGTCGGGACGCCGGTGGGGGGAGGCGCGGAATTCCGGGACATGGACGTGCTCTGTTCGATAGGTGAGACGTGGGGGGACATGCGCGGACAGTCTGGACACGCACCCCGGCGACGGGGAACCGGTGTCCGCTATCCGGGCGCGACGCTCACCCAGGGTACGCACCCGGACACGGTGGGGCGGTGGCCCGGTCGCGTCGGGCGCCGGGGCGCTTTCCGGGGTGCCGAGGCGGCCCGGCTCCCGGTGGCTCCCCGGTGGTTCCTCGGCAGATTTAGCGGGAACCTACAGTTCCGCAAGGATGCCCGAATCGGTGGAGCGGAGGGCATCCCGCCCCCACCTCAGTGACGAGCATCACGCCGCCGCATGATTGTGCGCGGCCCTTTGTGCGGACCCCACCAACGCCCGGACCAACGCTTTGTGGGCCACTGATGGTGATCGGGCGTTAACCCGTGGGCTAACGTCAGCCCCAGTCTGTCCCCACCTGCCCTCACCCCCGCGGAGTCCCGATGAGCACTGCTGCCGCCCCTGCCCGTACCGGAGTGGTCCTCGCCGACCTGCTGCCCGCCGCCCGGAACCGTTACGCCGTCGACACGGCGCTGGTCCTCGGCGGCGCCGCGCTCACCGGGATCGCCGCCCAGATCGCCGTGCCGATCCCCGGCTCGCCGGTCCCGGTCACCGGCCAGACGTTCGCCGCGCTCCTGGTCGGCACCGCGCTCGGCGCCCGCCGCGGCTTCCTCTCCCTCGGGGTGTACGCCCTCGTCGGCATGGCGGGCATGCCGTGGTTCGCCGAGGCCCGGTCGGGGATGGCCTTCCCGTCGTTCGGCTACGTCCTCGGCATGCTGCTGGCCGCCGTCGTCGTCGGCGCCCTCGCCCGCCGCGGCGGCGACCGCTCGATGCTGCGCACCGCGGGCACGATGGTGCTGGGCTCCGCGATCATCTACGCGGTCGGCGTCCCGTACCTGGCGCTGTCCACCGGCATGTCGGCGAGCGCCGCGATCGCGGCGGGTCTGGTGCCGTTCCTGCTCGGCGACGCGCTGAAGGCGGCGCTGGCCATGGGCGCGCTGCCCGCGGCCTGGAAGCTCGCCGGCCGCCGCGGCTGACGCCGCCACCACCCGTACGGGGAGGCCCGCCGGATCGCGACACGCACGCGACCGGCGGGCCTCCGCCGTGTCCGGGGGAAACCCCGGCGCCGTCAGGCGTCGACGGGCGCCTTGGCGGCCGTGCCGTTGCGGCGGTTCCTGGCCTCGCGGACCAGCGAGACGGCCACCACCAGCGCCGCGACGAGCAGCGAGAGCAGCACCTGCTCGCGTCCGCCGTCGTCGGTCAGCATGTAGACCAGGACGAACGAGATCATCGCGATGGTCGCCCAGGTCAGGTACGGGAAGAGCCACATCCGCACGATCAGCTTCTCCGGCGACTCGCGCAGGATCATGCCGCGCATCCGCAACTGTGTGAAGCAGATGACCAGCCAGACGAACAGGGCGACCGCGCCGGAGGAGTTCAGCAGGAACTGGAAGACGGTGTCGGGCCACTGGTAGTTGAAGAACACGGCGACGAAGCCGAAGACGACCGAGGACAGGATGGCGGCCTGCGGCACGCCCCGCTTGTTCGTCCGGGCGAACGCCTTCGGCGCGTCCCCGCGGCCGCCGAGCGAGAAGGCCATCCGCGAGGCCGTGTAGAGGCCGGAGTTCAGGCACGACAGCACGGCGGTGAGCACGATGACGTTCATCACCTGTCCGGCGTGCGGGATGCCGATGGAGTTGAGGGCGGCGACGTAGCTGCCGTCCTTCACGATCGACGCGTCGTTCCACGGCAGCAGGGTGAGCACGATGAAGATCGAACCCAGGTAGAAGACGGCGATCCGCCAGATCACGCTGTTGGTGGCCTTCTGGACGGCGCGCTGCGGGTTCTCCGACTCACCGGCGGCGAGGGTGACGATCTCGCTGCCCATGAAGGAGAAGACGACCATCAGCACACCGGTGAGGATGGCGCCCGGCCCCTGGGGGAAGAACCCGCCGGTGTCGGTGAGGTGCGCGAGGCCCGCGCCGGGGTTGTCCGAGCCGGGCAGCAGCCCGAAGACGGCGAGCAGCCCGACGACCACGAAGGCGCCGATCGCCACGACCTTGATCCCGGCGAACCAGAACTCGAACTCGCCGTACGACCCGACCGAGACCAGGTTCGTCGCGGTCAGGACCACCATCACGATCAGCGCCCACGCCCATTGCGGGACGCCCGGCACCCAGCCCTCCAGGATCTTGGCCCCCGCCGTGGCCTCGACGGCGAGCACCACGACCCAGAAGAACCAGTACAGCCAGCCGATCGAGAAACCGGCCCAACGGCCCAGCGCCTGGTCGGCGTAGGCGGAGAAGGAGCCCGAGCTGGGGCGGGCCGCTGCCATCTCGCCGAGCATCCGCATCACGAAGACGACCATCAGGCCGACCAGCGCGTAGGAGAGCAGGATGGCGGGTCCGGCGGCGGCGATGCCGGTGCCGGAGCCCACGAAGAGGCCCGCTCCGATGACGCCGCCGATGGCGATCATCGAGAGGTGGCGGTTCTTGAGGCCCGCCTGGAGGCCGTCGGAGGAGTTCGTGGGGTCCGTGGAGCGGGGGGTGTCCTGGCCGTTCGGCCGGTCCGGGTCGCCGGGGTGGGGGCCCGGCCCGATCAGAGTCGTCTGCGACGTCATGGATCGAATTCCTTACGTTCTCGGGTCACGCGACACGTGCCCGGCTGCGGCAGTGGGGTGCGGCAGCGAGTGATGCATTGAAGCCCGGCGAACGGCGAAAGCGGAACCCCGTATTCCGATTCGTTGACCGGATCTTTACCGAAGTGGCCTTGCTCACATCCGGTCCGCGCGTCCCGGCCCTCCGAGGTCTCCCGGGGTCCGCCGCGCGTTCCGGGCCGACCGGCCGAAGGGGCCCGACCCCGATGGCGCCCGCCGCGCGGGGCTCGTGCCACACTCGGATGCATGCGCGTGTACCTCGGCTCGGACCATGCCGGTTATGAACTGAAGAACCACCTCGTCGAATGGCTCACGGCCCAGGGCCACGAAGCCGTCGACTGTGGCCCCCACATCTATGACGCCCAGGACGACTACCCGCCGTTCTGCCTGCGCGCCGCCGAGCGGACGGCCGCGGACCCGGACAGCCTCGGCATCGTGATCGGCGGCTCCGGCAACGGCGAGCAGATCGCCGCGAACAAGGTCAAGGGCGTGCGTGCCGCGCTCGCCTGGAGCGAGCAGACCGCCGCCCTGGGCCGCGAGCACAACAACGCCAACGTGATCGCCATCGGCGGCCGGATGCACTCGGTGGAGGAGTCCACCAAGTTCGTCGAGGTCTTCCTCGCCACCCCGTACTCGAACGAGGAGCGTCACACCCGTCGCATCGAGATGCTGACGGCGTACGAGACGACCGGCGAGCTCCCCCCGATCCCGGCCCACCACCCGCAGCAGGGCTGACCGGCCTCCACCTCCTGTGCCGCCGGAAACCCCGGCGGCACAGCCGTTTCCGCGCAGCCGGTCCCGTACCGTCGTTCTCGTACCACTGCGCCCGTACGTCACCGAGGAGAGTCGCCGCCGTGCCCGAGGGACACACGATCCACCGCCTCGCGGCGGACCACCGGGACAGGTTCGCCGGGCGTCCGGTGCGGGTGAGCAGTCCGCAGGGCAAGTTCTCGGACAGCGCCGAGCTGCTCGACGGCCTGACCTTCACCGGTGTCGACGCCCACGGCAAGCACCTCTTCCTCGGCTTCGGGGACACCGGCTGGGTCCACATCCACCTGGGCCTGTTCGGCAAGCTCGGCTTCGGCACGGTCCCGGCCCCGCCGCCCACCGACACGGTGCGGCTGCGGCTGCTGAACGACGAGCACCACGCGGACCTGCGCGGCCCCACGACGTGCGCGCTGATCACCGAACCCGAGAAGCGTGCGATACACGACCGCCTGGGCCCGGACCCGCTGCGGACCGACGAGGACGGCGAGCGGGCCTGGCAGCGGATCTCGCGCAGCAGGATCACCGTCGCGGCCCTGCTGATGGACCAGAAGGTCATCGCGGGCGTCGGCAACGTCTACCGCGCGGAGGTGCTGTTCCGGCACGGGATCGACCCGTACCGCCCCGGCCGGGACCTCCGGCGCGCGGAGTGGGACGCGATCTGGGCGGACCTGGTGGTGCTGATGCGCGAGGGCGTGCGGAACAACCGGATCGACACGGTCCGCCCCGAACACATGCCGGAGGCGATGGGCCGCCCGCCGCGGGTCGACGACCACGGCGGCGAGGTGTACGTGTACCGCAGGGCCCGGCAGGCCTGCCACATCTGTGGCGGCGAGATCCGCACCGCCGATCTCGCCGCCCGCAACCTCTTCTGGTGCCCGGGGTGCCAGCGGGCCTGAGGCAGGCCCCCGGGCCCGGTCCTAGAACCCGTGGGGCAGCCACGGCTCCGCGTCCGAGGAGAACGCCAGCGACGCCTCCGCCAGCGCGCCGGGCCGCAGCTCCCGCACCCGGCCGGCCAGGGCCAGCGAGCTCAGCGACTCGCCGCCCAGGTACGCCGCCCCCAACTCCCGCACCGAGAGCGCGAGATCGGCCGGATCCTCGGTGCGTCGGCACGAGGCGGTGCCCTTCGCGTCACCCGTGAGCCGCCAACGCCCCGCGTTCCAGGGGCAGAACGTGTCCTCGACCTCGAACACCACGTCCACCGGCGCCCGGTACGCCCGCGCCTCCAGCGCCGCTCCCAGCTCCACCAGCCGTACGTGGAGCGAGTCCCGGACCCGGATGTCGCACCGCCGCACGTCCGACACCATGTGCAGCACCGCGTCGTCGACCGGCCGGTTGTTCGCCACGACGGTCGACGTCAGGTCGATCTCGAAGAGGAACCGCCACAGCGCCGCGTACGCCGCCGGGTCCAGCGCCCCGAGGTCGTTCACCACCACCTTGCCCATGGGGCCGGTCGCCTCCCACTTGGGATGGAGGCGGTAGGTCACACAGCCGACGAGCTCGCCGTCCCGCTCCGCCAGCACGTACTGCCGGGCGGAACCGCCCTGCCGCTCGTCCACCGGGTCGACCACGGCCTTCCGGTCCCAGGCCGCATTGTGCGCGGGCGTGCCGGGACGCCCGGCCACCAGCCGCTCGTACACGCTCGCGCACGCGGCCAGAGCCTCGTCCGGCTTCGCGTGGCGCAGCCGGATGCCGTCGGTGCCCTCCGGCACCGTCAGCCCCACCCGGCTCGTGTCGATGGTCAGGGACATCTGCCGCGAGGCCGCGCCGTACCCGAACCGGCCGTAGATCACCGGCTCCGACGCCGTCAGCACCGCGATCGGCTCGCCCAGGGCCCGGACGTCGTCCAGCTGCCTGCGCATCATCGAGGTCAGCAGGCCGCGCCTGCGATGGGTGGCGGCGACGCTCACCATCGTGACCCCGGCGGCGGGCACCAGGGCCCCGCCCGGCACGGCCAGCCGGAAGCTGAACGCCCCCGCCGTGCCCACGACGTCGTCACCGTCCCAGATGCCGAGCGACCGCTCGTGCTCGGTCAGCTGCTCCTCCAGCTCGCGCTGCTCGGGCGGCTCCGCCACCCCGCCGAATGCGAGTTCCAGGCACTCGAACCACTGGTTCCATTCGGACGGACGCAACACGCGAAGCTCTGTAGTCATACGGCCATGACTACCAGGGGCAAGGCTTCGGGGCGAACCGATTTCGAACGCATTGTCACAGGGGCCCCCTGCACCCGGAGCCGTCGGCTAGATAGGGTCCCCGCAATGGCACGACGCGCGGCAACAGACTCGTACCCGGCACGATTGCGGAAATCGGTGCACCGGGCACGCATCACGCTGCGCAGATCCGGGGTCGACTACTTCCGCGGCGACGGGTCGGACTGGATCGCGCTGGCCGGGCTGCTGCTGACCGTCCCGGTCATCACCTGCGCCACCCTGATCAACCCGCTGTGGTTCTCACCGGCCGCCCTCGTCCTGCCGATCGTCGCGGGCGGACTGCTGCTGCGGCCCGCGAGCCTGCTGGGCCTGTACGCGACCGCCGCCACGGCCCTGATCGTGGAGTCGCTCGGGCTGGGCCGGTACGACCACGGGCCGGGCCGGGTGACGCCCGGCATCGTCCTGGTGGTCGCCGCCTGCGGCTTCTTCGGGCTGGTCCTCGCCCAGTTCCGGGCCCGGGTCGGGGTGCCGTGGCGGCGCGGCGGCACCATGCTCTTCGACCTGCGCGAACGCATCCGGGTGCAGAGCGCCCTGCCCCGGCTGCCGCAGGGCTGGCACCGCGAGATGGCGCTGCGCCCGGCGGGCGGGCAGTCCTTCTCCGGCGACTTCGTCGTGGCTGCCCGCACCAACGGCGGCCGGACCCTGGAGGCCGTCCTCACCGACGTCTCCGGCAAGGGCATGGATGCGGGCTCCCGCGCCCTCCTGCTGTCCGGGGCCTTCGGCGGACTCCTCGGATCGCTGCCCCCGCACGGCTTCCTGCCGGCGGCCAACGGCTATCTGCTGCGCCAGGACTGGGACGAGGGCTTCGCCACCTCGATCCATCTGGTCCTGGACCTCGAATCGGGCGACTACGAACTCTTCTCGGCCGGGCACCCGCCCGCCCTGCAACTCCACTCGGGCAGTGGCCAGTGGGAGGAGAAGGCGGCCGAGGGGCCGCTGCTCGGGGTGTACGACGGAGCCCAGTTCGACGCCGTGAAGGGCTCGTTGGCCCCCGGCGACGTACTGATGCTGTTCACGGACGGCCTGGTGGAGGCGTCCGACCGCGACATCGCGGAGGGCATCGACCGGCTGACCGGCGAGGCGGACCGGTACGTCACCACGGGGTTCGAGGGCGCCGCCTGGCATCTGATCGAGGCGTGCGCCAAGGACGTCAACGACGACCGGGCGTTGCTGCTGCTGTCCCGCAGGGCCTGAATCCGGAACCGTACGCAAACCGGCCGAACCGGGCGTGCGTCAACGGGAGTCGGCCCCTCACCGGATCGGGGACACGATGTGCCGGGGGAGCGGTGCGGGGAAGAGCGCCAAGGCGGTACGGACACGGGGCAGGGGTGGGGCAGGGCGGCGAGGCGGTACGGAAACGGGGCGGGGCGGGGCCGCCGGGACGTTGCCCGCTGCCGCCGCGCCCGCCCCGTCGCTCCGGGTCGGGGACCTGTTCCGCGGTCCCGGTCCGGGGCCGTTCAGGCCGGGACCGTAAGTCTTCCGGCATCGGCGCCGTCACCGCTTCCGTCGTTCTCGCCCCCGTTCCGTTTGCCCGGCAGGATGCGGGCCAGCCAGTGCGACCGTCCGGCCGCCAGCGGGGAGAGGACCGCGAGGACGAGCACGTAGCCGGCGATGAACGGCGGCAGCCGCTCGTCCAGTCCCGCGCCGGCGGCCATCGTGGCGAGGATCAGCGCGAACTCGCCGCGGGCCGTCAGGGTGGTGGAGATGTTCGCCGCGGCCTGCGGGCCGAAGCCGTAGACCCGTGCGGAGACCAGGCCGGAGGCGATGTTCATCGCCGCGGTCAGCACGACGGCGGCCAGCACCGGCCACATCACGCCCGGCAGGTCACCGGGGTTGATGGAGAGCCCGAAGGCGAAGAAGAAGACCGCCCCGAAGGCGTCGCGCAGCGGATGGACCAGCTTGAGGATGCGCTCGCCCGATGTGGTGCTGCCGAGCATCAGGCCCACCATGAAGGCGCCGATCGCGTCCGCGACCCCGAACCACTCGGAGACTCCCGCCACGAACACGGCGGCGCCGAGGAAGGAGATGACGAGAAGTTCGTCGTCCGAGGTGTGGATCAGCTTGCTGATGAGCTTCGTGCCGAACCGGGCGGTGAGCGCGAGCAGCAGCAGGAAGCCGAACGCCTTGCCCCCGTCGAGCACCGCGGCGCCGAGGCTGTCCGAGCGCGACAGGATCGGCTGCAGGGCGGCGAGGTAGAGGGCGAGGAAGATGTCGTCGACGACGATGATGCCGAGGATCGTCTTGGTCTCGGGGCTGGCCAGGCGCTTCGTGTCGACCAGGATCTTGGTCACGATGGCCGACGACGAGATGCCGATGACCCCGGCCATGACGAGGGCCTCCGAGGTGCCCCAGCCCAGGGCGAAGCCGAAGGCGAGTCCGGCGCCGACGTTCAGCGCCAGGTAGACGGAGCCCGCGATGAGCATCTTCCGTCCGCCGGTCTTGAGGTCGTCGAGGTGGAATTCGAGACCGAGGTAGAAGAGCAGCAGCACCAGGCCGAGCGCGGAGAGCATCTCCAGCTCGTGCGGATCGGAGACGAGCACGATGCCGGGCGTGTGCGGGCCGAGCAGGATTCCGGCCAGGATGAACAGGGGGATGGTCGGCAGTCCGATGCGGCTGCCGAAGCGGGCGAGGACGGCGGCGGCGAGGAAGGCGCCGCCCATGGCGATGAGCGTGTCTGCGTGTCCGATGAGCCTGATCCTTCGTTCGGTCAAGAGAGCGTCAAGAAGTCGTCAGTAATTAGTTTACCGAACGATTGACGTCGAAACTATGTCGCTTCGTGGACCCGGCCGCCCGCCCCCGTCGCCCCGGCCGCCCGCTCCCCGTCGCCCCGGCCGCCCGTTCCCCGCCGATCCGGCGCCCCGCTCCTCGTCGACCCGGCCCCGGGACTGCACACCCCCGGTACAACCTGGGGTTTTCCCCACCCCCGATCCGCCAGCAGCCGCCATGTTCCGGGGCCCCTCCACTCCGTAGGTTCGAAGCACGGTCGGAGAAACGGCCGACCGAGCAAGGAGAGGCGGAGATCATGGGGCTGCGAGCCACCCGGCGCACGCAGGACGGGCAGTACCCGGCGAACACCCACTGGGAGGCCGGGCTTCCCGACCTCGCGGTCGAACTGCGCGGGGTCCGCAGGCAGTACGGCCGGGGCGGATCCGCCGTCCACGCGCTGCGGGGCATCGACCTGGCCCTCCCGCGCGCCTCCTTCACCGCCGTCATGGGCCCCTCCGGCTCCGGGAAGTCGACCTTCCTCCAGTGCGCGGCCGGGCTCGACCGCCCCACCGAGGGCTCCGTACGCCTCGGCGGCACCGAGATCACCGGCATGAGCGAGAACCGGCTCACCGAACTGCGCCGCACCCGACTCGGCTTCGTCTTCCAGTCCTTCAACCTGCTCCCGTCCCTGACGGTCGAGCAGAACGTCATCCTCCCCATGCGACTGGCCGGGCAGAGCCCCCGCTCCGCCAGGGGCCGCCGCGAGGCGGCCGAGATGCTCGCCCGGGTCGGCCTCGGCGACAAGGGCGGCCGCCGCCCCGGCCAGCTCTCCGGCGGCCAGCAGCAGCGCGTCGCCGTCGCCCGCGCCCTGGTCACCCGGCCCGACGTGGTCTTCGCCGACGAGCCGACCGGCGCCCTCGACACCACCACGGCCGCCGAGATCCTCGCCCTGCTCCGCGACGCGGTGGACGGCCTCGGCGCCACCGTCGTCATGGTCACCCACGACCCGGCGGCCGCCGCCTACGCCGACCAGGTGCTCTTCCTCGCCGACGGGGCGATCGCGGACAGCCTGCCGCGCGCCGACACCGCCCGGATCGCCGCCCGGATGACCGCGCTGACCGCCCGCACCGCCCGCACCACCCCCGTTCACGCAGGAGCAGCAGCCTGATGTCCCTCGTCCCCAACGGTCTCGCCCGCGCGGCCGTACGCTTCAAACCCTCGTCGTTCGTCGGGACGTTCGTCGCGCTCCTGCTGGCCGCGGCCGTCATCTCCGCCTGCGGCATCCTGCTGGAGACCGGCGTGCGCGCCTCCGTGCCCGCCGAGCGCTACGCGAAGGCCCCCGTGGTGGTCGCCGCCGACCAGCAGATCCATCTGAAGGTCCGGGAGGACGACCCGGACACGCCCGTGACCGTCCCGGACACCGCCCGGCTGCCCCTGGCCCTGGTCGACAGGGCCGCGTCGGCCCCCGGCGCGGCCACCGTGATCGGCGACGTCACCTACCCCGTGCACCGGGACGGCACCACCCTCACCGCCCACGGCTGGGGCTCGGCCACCCTCACCGACACCCGGCTGGCCACCGGCGAGGCACCCCGGACCGGCGAGGTCGTCGTCCCCGCCGGCACCGGGGCCGCGGCCGGCGACCGGATCACCCTCGACACCCCCGCGGGCCCGAGGGAGTTCGAGGTCTCGGGCACCACCGCCGCCGGCACCACCGTCTGGTTCGCCGACCGGCAGGCCGTACAGCTCTCCGGCCACCCCGGCCGGGTCGACGCCCTCGCCGTGCTCGCCGCACCGGGCACCTCCACCGACGCCCTCGCCGACCAGGTGCGCGAGGCCGTCGGCCACACCGCCACGGCACAGGTCCACACCGGCGACGACCGGGGCGCCGTCGAGGACCCGGCCCTCGTGGGCGCCAGGGAAATCCTCTTCGGCCTCGGTGCCTCCTTCGGCGGCGTCGCCGCCATGGTCGCCGTCTTCACCGCCGCCGGTACGGTCGCCCTCTCCGTGGGCCAGCGCGGCCGCGAGTTCGCCCTGCTGCGCGCCATCGGCGCCACCCCGCGCCAGCTGCGCCGCAGCATCGCCGCGGAATCCCTGCTCGTCGCCCCGCTCGCCGGGGCACTCGGCTGCCTGCCCGGAACGGCCCTGGCCACCTGGTGGTTCGGCCAGCTCCAGGACCGGGGGGCCGTCCCCGAGGCCGTCGGCCTGCACGTCTCCCCGCTGCCCCTGGCCGTCGCCGTACTCACCACCATGGCCACCGCGCTGGGCGCCGGCTACCTCGCCGCGCGCCGCCCCGCGAAGATGAAGCCGGGCCTGGCCCTCGCCCAGACGGCCGTGGAACGTGCCCCGTTCGGCGCGATCCGCACCCCGCTCGGCATCGTGGCCCTCATCGGCGGCATCGTCCTCGCCGGCATCGCCACCGCCTCCTCCGGCATGGACGCGGCGAACGCGGCCCTGGGCGTCGTCATGCTCTTCATGGTCGCCGTCGGACTGCTCGGCCCGGTCATCGCCCGGATCTGCGCCGCCGTCATCGGACTGCCGCTGCGCGCCGCCGGGGCGTCCGGCTCGCTGGCCGCCGCCAACTCCCTCACCAACTCCCGCCGACTGGCCTCCGCGATCACCCCGATCGTGCTCGCGATGGCCTTCTCGTCGACGCTCGTCTTCATGCACACCAGCGAGGAACGGGCCACCGCGCACCAGCAGCGCGACGCGATCACCGCCGACCACATCGTCTCCGCCCCGGCGGGACTCGCCTCCGACGCGACCGGTCGGGCCGCCGCCGCCCCCGGCGTCTCCACCGCCGTCGGCCTGCTCCGCACCGCTGTCCTGGTGCCCGGCGGATCGGAGGGCCCGATGCTCCAGACCGCCTCCGCCCAGGGCGTCATCGGCTCCGGCGAGGAACTCTCGAAGGTCCAGGACCTCGACGTCAGGAGCGGCTCCCTCACCGCCCTGCGGCCCGGGACCGTCGCCGTCGACACCACCCTCGCCCAGTCGCTCGGCCTGGACCCCGGCGACCGGCTCGCCCTGCGGATGCCGGACGGCACCAAGGCGTCCGCGAAGGTCGTCGCGGTCTACGGACGGGGCCTGGGCACCAGTCTCGTCACCCTGCCCGCGGCCGACCTGAAGCCCCATGTGACCTCGCCGTACGCCTCCGACCTGCTGGTGCGCGCCACCCCCGCCGCCGCGCGCGGACTCGCCGCGCTCGGCACCGTCTCCGACCGCTCCGGCTACGCCGCGGCACAGGACGAGGGCCGCGAGCTCAACGCCTGGGCCAACACCACCATGGCCTCGGTCCTCGGCGGATTCGCCGGCATCGCCGCCGTCAACACCCTCGTGATGACCGTCCTCGACCGCCGCCGCGAACTGACCATGCTCCGGCTGGTCGGCTCCACCCGCCGCCAGGTCATGGGCATGATCCGCTGGGAGACGCTGCTGGTCACGGTCGCCGGGACCGCGCTCGGCACCGGGATCGCGCTGGCCACCCTCGTTCCGATGATGAAGGGCCTGACGGGCGAGTCCCCGTACATCCCGCCGGTGGTGTACGGCTCCTTCGTCGCCACGACCGTCGGACTCGGCCTCCTCGCCACCACGGTCCCGGCCAGGGCGGCCCTGCGCACGGCGGCCGCCCGTCCGTAGAGTCGGTCCATGACCACTCCACACGGTGACTTGACCCTGGCCGAAGTCGAGGCGATCGCCCGCGCCGCCCACGCCGGGCAGCGGGACAAGGCGGGCCGCCCGTACACCGAGCACCTCGCGGCCGTCGCCGAGGGCGTACGGGCCAGGGGCGGCAGCGACGAACAGATCGCCGCGGCCTGGCTGCACGACGCGGTCGAGGACGACGCGCTGTCGGAGGAATGGCTGGCCGGTGCCGCACTGCCGCAACAGGTCAAGGACATGGTCCTCGCCGTCACCAAACGGGACGGCGAGGACCTCGTCGCGTACACCCGGCGCATCCTCGACACCCCGGGCGCCCTGCTGGTCAAGGAGTCCGACCTGGCCCACAACGCCGACCCGGACCGCCTCGCCGTCCTGGAACCGGCGACCCGTACCCGGCTGACCGAAAAATATGCCCGGGTACGGAAGCTGCTCGGTCTCACCCCGCCCCGACACGCCGGTGAACAACAGGTTCAAGCCAACACGGCGCGGTCCTGACCCTCGGGGCTCTGACCCCCGGGGCAGAGCCCCGAGGGTCAGGACCGCAGAGCCGGGACCGGGGCCGGAGCCGTGGAGTCAGCGCCCGGCCGGTTCCCGCCGGAACGCCCACTTCATGTCCGGTTCCGTCACGGCGCGCAGCGCCCGCCGCACCGGCGGCGTGCACATCACCGTCACCGCACCGGCCGCGACCACGGAGACGAGGACCAGGCCACCGGGCGCCGCGAGCCACCCGTAGAGGTCGAACACTCCGGCGTAACCGGCGCCCTTGATCAGGAAGCCGTGCAGCAGATAGCCGCAGATCGTGCCGGCGCCGAGCACCGTGAACCACATGTGACGGCGCGGCACCCAGGACAGGAACCCGACGGTGAGCAGCAGCGCGCAGCCGAACATGACCAGCGTCATCACGGCACCGGACCACCACGGGGCGCCCATCTCCTGCGCGCTGTTGCTGCGGTAGAACCAGCCCAGTTGCATCCGCGGTGCCGCCCAGTACGCGCACAGCAGGGCCGCGGCGAACAGCGGGAGCGCGCACATCCGCACCTCGCGCCGGCGCACCGCGTGGAAGTGCTCGGGCCGCAGTTGCAGTCCCAGCACGAAGAACGGCAGGAACTGCAGGACGCGCTGGAGGTCGAGGTCGTCGCCGATCGTCGGGGAGAGGGAGGCGAGCACCGCGATGGCCAGCGCGACCGGCAGCGGATGGCGCAGCGCCTGCCACAGGGGTGTGGTGATCCGCCAGACGAACAGCGCGATCAGGAACCAGGTGAGGTACCAGGGGTCGATCAGGCTGATCGGCTGGTCCGGCGAGTCGTCCGCGTACCGCTTGAACAGGGAATACGCGGTCTCGAACACCACGTAGGGCACGGCGACGCCGGTGATCAGGCGCCGCACCTTGGCGGCGGACATGTCGAAGGAGCGGGAGAAGTAGCCGGAGACGATGATGAACGCCGGCATGTGGAAGGTGTACGCCACCATGTACAGCGCGCGGGCGGTCCGGCTGCCCTCCATCACCGGTTCCCACGAGTGCGCCACCGCGACGAGCACGATGGCCAGATATTTGACGTTGTCGAAGTAGGCGTCGCGCTTCTTCGTCGGCGGGGGCGCCGACGGCTTGTTCGCCACGGGTGCGGGCGCCGCCGTGGCAGTCGTCGTCCCTCGGTGTCTGGGCTCCGACTCCCGGGTCGCCGATGGGAGCGGGGCCCTCTGAAATGCGTTCGGAGCGTGGAACATCTCACGCACCTTAGACGCCCGGATTGCAATTCGTAAAACCGTCCGTGAGATATCTCGCGCTCTCGCCCAATCGAAAGCGAAACCGCCGTCAACTGCCCGCTATGCACCGATTCATCCACCTTAAATGGTGCATAGCGGCAGGCTGTTGTGGGTCGTTAATTTCATCGCACCCGAACCTTGGAATTGCGTGTGAATGAAGTGTGGGGATATGGAAACCGTCTTATTCGCGGCCTTGTTCGGATGGATTGTTCACAGTCGGCGCACAGGCGCGGGGAGCTCGTGGCGGCCTCCGTGCGACCCGCGTGCGGTCGTGCGCCCCTGGCGTGCGCGGGGCGCGAGGATGGCGCGATCTCGTCAGTGGGATCCGTCACCCGGCAGCGACCACAGGGGAGTTGGTGGCACGATGGAGCGCGACGGAGGGTGCTCGGCCGCACATCTCCGGGCCGGCAAGGTGTACCGACCAAGGGTGTGATCAGTCGTGGCCATTTCACTGTCCGTGGTGCTCATGTTTGCGATCATCCTGGTGGTCATGATCCGGGGTGGTTCCATCAAGCCCGGGCCCGCGGTCGTCGCGGCGCTCTTCGGCTTCTTCCTGGCGTCGACCGGCATGGCGCCGTCGATCAACCGGTTCATGAACTCGATAGCCGAGACCATCAACCAGATCTCCTTCTGACCCCTCCGGCCCCGTCGCCCCCGCCGGCGCCGCTGACCCCGCGACAGATGCCGTACGGGGTCCGGCGCGTGAACCCCCCTCCCGGTCCGGTGCGGGGCGTCTTTGCGTGGGCCGTGGGCGCGAAGGGAACACAACGCAAAGGGCCCGGTCCGGCGAGTGATCTCGCCGGACCGGGCCCGAGCATGGAGCGGGCGACGGGAATCGAACCCGCGTAGCTAGTTTGGAAGACTAGGGCTCTACCATTGAGCTACGCCCGCGAAGCGGCACCGCGGGTCCGATGACCCGGCGGCACGTGAAGCATCGTAGCGGGTCGTGGGCACTGCCCGCACACCCGTTGTCACGACGACCCGGCACGGCGTCCGACGGCGCCCGCCGGAAGGGGCCGACGCACTGTCCGACTGCATGTACCCTACGTGTCGCACCGACGGGGTGTGGCGCAGCTTGGTAGCGCGTCCGCTTTGGGAGCGGAAGGTCGTCGGTTCGAATCCGGCCACCCCGACCACCGGCAAGATCCAGTGACCATCGCAGGCGGCGTTCCGGGGCCGTTCGCGGGATCGCGGAGCACGGGCAAGATCGCATTGTGGGAGTCCGACTCCTTGCCGTTACTATGCAAATTGCGTGCCCGTGTGTCTGATGTACCGGGCTCGGTCCGCGAAGCCGCCTCCCGTGCGGCGGAGCAGAACCCCAAGAAGTCAGCCACAAGGAGACCGAACCGTGAAGAGCGCCGTGGAGACCCTGAACCCGACCCGGGTTCGGCTCACTGTCGAGGTGCCCTTCGAGGAGCTCAAGGACAGCCTCGACGCGGCGTACAAGAAGATCAACCAGCAGGTCACGGTGAAGGGCTTCCGCAAGGGCAAGATCCCTGCCCGGGTCATCGACCAGCGGTTCGGTCGCGGTGCGGTGCTGGAGGAGGCCGTCAACGACGCGCTCCCGAAGTTCTACACCGAGGCCGTCAACGAGGGTGAGCTCAACGTCCTCGGCCAGCCCGAGGTCGACATCACCGAGCTGAAGGACGGCGAGCTGCTGGCCTTCACCGCCGAGGTTGACGTACGCCCCGAGATCGAGATCCCGGACTACTCCGGCATCGAGATCACCGTCGACGCCATCGAGGTCACCGACGAGGACGTCGAGAAGGCCGTGGAGCAGCTCCGCGAGCGCTTCGCCTCCACCAACCCGGTCGAGCGCGCCGCCGCCGAGGGCGACGTCGTGACGATCGACCTGGAGGCCAAGGTCGACGGCGAGGTCCTGGAGGACGGCGTGGCCGAGGGTGTCTCGTACACCATCGGTTCCGGCGAGCTCCTCGACGGCATCGACGCCGCGGTCACCGGCCTGGAGGCGGGTGGCGAGGCCACCTTCACCTCCGAGCTGAAGGGTGGCTCGGCCGAGGGCAAGGAGGCCGAGGTCACCGTCAAGGTTTCCGCGGTCGCCGCCCGTGAGCTCCCCGAGCTGGACGACGAGTTCGCCCAGATGGCCAGCGAGTTCGACACCCTCGACGAGCTGAAGGCCGACAGCCGCAAGCGCCTGGAGAACACCAAGCAGTACGACCAGGCCACCCAGGCCCAGGAGCGCGTCCTGGACGAGCTGCTCAAGCTCGCCGAGGTCCCGATCCCGGAGAAGCTGCTCGCGGACGAGGTGCAGACCCGCAAGCACAACCTGGAGCACCACCAGCTCGGCCAGATGGGCCTGACCCTCGAGAAGTACCTGGAGATCCAGGGCAAGACGGTCGAGGAGTTCGACGCCGAGACCTCCGAGCAGGCGATCAAGGGCATCAAGACCCAGTTCGTCCTGGACGAGATCGTCAACAAGGAGAAGCTGAACGTCAACCAGGAGGAGCTCACCGAGCACCTCATGCGGCGTGCGGCCTCCTCCGGCATGAGCCCCGACCAGTTCGCCCAGGCCGTCGTCGAGGGCGGCCAGGTGCCGATGCTCGTCGGCGAGGTCGCCCGGGGCAAGGCGCTGGCCGTGGTCGTCGAGGCCGTCAAGGTCGTCGACACCAACGGCGAGGTCATCGACCTGGAGGACGACGAGGAGGAGGCCATCGAGGCCGTCGAGGCCGCCGAGGGCACCACCGAGGCCGCAGCCGACGCCGCCGCCGAGGCCGCCGAGGAGAAGAACGAGGCCTGAGCCTCGCGCTGAACCCCTTCGACGGGCTCCGGACGCAGTCGCGTCCGGAGCCCGTCGCCATATGGCACGCAGTGCCCCACAACCCTTGTGCGGACTGCGGACCTTGCGCTCCGAGCGAACAGTTGCGGAAGCGGGATGGCGTTGTCCCACCTGCGCGTTAGGGTCCATGAATAGGAAGGGCAGGGGAGTCCCCGCCCACCCGGTACGAAGACGCTGAGACGGCCGGAGCCGTCAGAGACGAGCAGGTGGATACGTGACGAATCTGATGCCCTACGCCGCCGGAGAGCCGTCCCTCGGTGGAGGCCTCGGTGACCAGGTCTACAGCCGGCTGCTCGGCGAGCGCATCATCTTCCTCGGTCAGCAGGTCGACGATGAGATCGCCAACAAGATCACCGCGCAGCTGCTTCTTCTCGCCGCGGAGCCCGAGAAGGACATCTACCTCTACATCAACAGCCCCGGTGGTTCGGTGACGGCCGGCATGGCGGTCTACGACACCATGCAGTACATCCCGAACGACGTGGTCACCATCGGCATGGGCATGGCGGCTTCCATGGGCCAGTTCCTGCTCACCGGCGGTACCGCGGGCAAGCGCTTCGCACTCCCGAACACCGACATCCTCATGCACCAGGGTTCGGCCGGCATCGGCGGTACGGCCTCGGACATCAAGATCCAGGCCCAGTACCTGCTGCGCACCAAGCAGCGCATGGCGGAGATCACCGCCCGTCACTCCGGCCAGACCGTCGAGACGATCATCCGCGACGGCGACCGCGACCGCTGGTACACCGCGGAGGAGGCCAAGGAGTACGGCCTCATCGACGAGATCATCACGGCCGCATCGGGCGTTCCGGGCGGCGGCGGCACCGGCGCCTGATCCGGCACCCACCGGATCGGCTCCACCGCCCCGCGCACCTCTCGTACGCCGAGACACCCAGCCACAGAACGCCACCAGGATGGTGAACACCCATATGAACAACTTCCCCGGCGCCTCCGCGAGCGGCCTCTACACCGGCCCGCAGGTGGACAACCGCTACATCGTCCCGCGCTTCGTGGAGCGCACCTCGCAGGGCGTGCGCGAGTACGACCCGTACGCGAAGCTCTTCGAGGAGCGCGTGATCTTCCTCGGCGTGCAGATCGACGACGCCTCCGCCAACGACGTCATGGCGCAGCTGCTGTGCCTGGAGTCGATGGACCCGGACCGGGACATCTCCATCTACATCAACAGCCCCGGCGGCTCGTTCACCGCGCTCACCGCGATCTACGACACGATGCAGTTCGTGAAGCCGGACATCCAGACGGTCTGCATGGGCCAGGCGGCCTCCGCCGCGGCCGTGCTGCTCGCCGCGGGGACCCCCGGCAAGCGCATGGCGCTGCCCAACGCCCGTGTGCTGATCCACCAGCCGTCCTCGCAGACCGGCCGTGAGCAGCTCTCCGACCTGGAGATCGCGGCCAACGAGATCCTGCGGATGCGCACCCAGCTGGAGGAGCTGCTGGCCAAGCACTCCACCACCCCGCTGGAGAAGATCCGCGACGACATCGAGCGCGACAAGATCCTGACCGCCGAGGACGCCCTCGCCTACGGTCTCGTCGACCAGATCGTCTCGACCCGCAAGCAGGCGGCCTCGGCCGTCTGACGTCCGCCTTCGCCCCTTGGCACACGGGGTTCGTCCGGTTCTTTGCCGTGTGAACCGTGCCAAGGGGGCCCCGAACGGGGGGCAAGGCAAGGTACCGTCTGATAGAGGCACCAGGAGCCGCTGAACCAAGCTGCTCCCAGGCGAAGGGGAAGCACCTCGTGGCACGCATCGGTGATGGCGGCGACCTGCTCAAGTGCTCGTTCTGCGGAAAGAGCCAGAAGCAGGTGAAGAAGCTCATCGCGGGTCCCGGTGTGTACATCTGCGACGAGTGCATCGATCTCTGCAACGAGATCATCGAGGAGGAACTCGCCGAGACCTCCGAGGTGCGGTGGGAGGAACTCCCGAAGCCGCGCGAGATCTACGAGTTCCTCGAGGGGTACGTCGTCGGGCAGGAGCCTGCGAAGAAGGCCCTCTCGGTCGCTGTGTACAACCATTACAAGCGGGTCCAGGCGGGCGAGAACGGCGGCGCGCAGGGCCGGGACGACGCCATCGAGCTGGCCAAGTCCAACATCCTGCTGCTGGGCCCCACGGGCTCCGGCAAGACGCTGCTCGCGCAGACGCTGGCCCGCATGCTCAACGTCCCGTTCGCCATCGCCGACGCGACGGCGCTGACGGAGGCCGGCTACGTCGGCGAGGACGTCGAGAACATCCTGCTGAAGCTGATCCAGGCCGCGGACTACGACGTCAAGAAGGCCGAGACCGGGATCATCTACATCGACGAGATCGACAAGGTCGCCCGCAAGAGCGAGAACCCGTCGATCACCCGTGACGTCTCCGGCGAGGGCGTCCAGCAGGCCCTGCTGAAGATCCTGGAGGGCACCACCGCCTCCGTGCCGCCGCAGGGCGGCCGGAAGCACCCGCACCAGGAGTTCATCCAGATCGACACGACGAACGTGCTGTTCATCGTGGGCGGCGCCTTCTCCGGCCTGGAGCGGATCATCGAGTCCCGGGCGGGTGCCAAGGGCATCGGCTTCGGCGCGACCATCCGTTCCAAGCGGGAGATCGAGGCGAGCGACCAGTTCCAGGAGGTCATGCCGGAGGACCTGGTGAAGTTCGGGATGATCCCGGAGTTCATCGGCCGGCTGCCCGTCCTGACCTCGGTCCACAACCTGGACCGCGAGGCGCTGCTGCAGATCCTCGTCGAGCCGCGCAACGCCCTCGTGAAGCAGTACCAGCGGCTGTTCGAACTCGACGGCGTGGAGCTGGACTTCGACCGCCCGGCCCTGGAGGCCATCGCAGACCAGGCGATCCTGCGCGGCACCGGCGCGCGCGGTCTGCGGGCCATCATGGAGGAGGTCCTCCAGTCCGTGATGTACGAGGTGCCGTCCCGCAAGGACGTCGCCCGCGTGGTCATCACGGCGGACGTCGTCCGCAACAACGTCAACCCGACCCTGGTCCCGCGCGAGCCGCGCACGATCGGCAACGGCGACGGCGGCCGGCACGAGAAGTCCGCGTAACGGTACGTACGCATACGGAAGAGGGGCGCCCGGCCGGGCGCCCCTCTTCCGTATGCCGTGAGGTGATCAGGCCTTGACGCGGGCCGTGTTGTAGAGCTGGGCGGTCAGGTCGGCCAGGGTCTCCTTGGGCATGCCCCCGCCGGAGAGGGAGAGCGCCACGTCGACGCCGTTGATCACGCCGACGGTGCTGTAGTCGGCCCAGGCGCAGACCGGCGTCGTGAACTCCTTCGGGCCCTTCTGCATGGTGCCGTCGCCCTCGGGGTTGGTGATCTTCACGTCCTGGCACTTCATCAGCGCACCGCTGAACCCGGACGGCTCGAAGGACTGGGGGCTGCCGACGAGCTCGACGCCCCACTTCTTCTCGCCCTTCGACAACCCCGCCTTGACGAGGTCGAAGGACTGGTCGACCGCCTTGGCCGGGTCGGTGACCTCACCCCAGTAGCCCTGGAAGCTGAGCGACTTGGCGGTGAGCTTGTTCGTCTCGGAACCGGCCTGGTACTTGGCGCTCGCCTGCTGGGCGTTGTTGACGCCCAGCGTCGCGGCCTCGGCCTTCTCCGTGTCGCTCAGCGATCCGGAGCGGTCCCCCAGCGACTGCTTCTTGTACTCGCCCACGGAGGCGGGGGTCTTCAGCTTGTAGCCCTTGGTGGAGTCCGCCACGTCGCTGTTGTCCGGGCCGCCCGAGGTCAGGAAGTACACCCCGCCCCCGATGACCGCCAGCGCCACGACCACGGCGGCGACGATCAGGCCGGTCTTCTTCTTCGGCTCCGCCGGGGGGAACGGGGGCTGCCCGCCGTAGGCCGGCTGGCCGCCGTACGGGGGAGTGGGGGGCTGCTGGCCGTACGGGCCGGGCTGCTGGGCCGGCGGGTAGCCGTAGCCCTGCTGGGGCTGCTGCTGGGGGTAGCCGTACCCCGGCTGCCCCTGCGGGGGCTGGCCGCCGTACGGGGGAGCGGGCGGCTGCTGGCCGTACGGGCCGGGCTGGCCCTGGGGCTGACCACCGTAGGGCCCGGGCTGGCCCTGGGGCGGCTGGCCGCCGTACGGGCCCGGCTGGTTGTAGCTCATCTGCGGTGTCCCCTGTTCGTCATGCCTATACGTTCTTATGCGCTCCGGACATCCTGACGGAAGGTTCATCCGAGTGGAGCACCGGGAGGAACACCGTTACCGAACAATCCCGTTTCAGTGCACGACTGTGACGGCCCTAAACTGTCCCCCGTGACCGAGAACACTCAGCAGACGCCAGCCAGCAACCCCGAACTGCCGACCCAGTACGCACCGGCCGAGGTAGAGGGGAAGCTGTACGAGCGCTGGGTAGAACGGGGTTACTTCGAGGCCGACGAGCACAGCGAGAAGCCGCCGTACTCCATCGTCATCCCGCCGCCGAACGTCACGGGCAGCCTCCACCTGGGGCACGCCTTCGAGCACACGCTGATCGACGCCCTGGTCCGCCGCAAGCGCATGCAGGGCTACGAGGCGCTGTACCAGCCCGGCATGGACCACGCCGGCATCGCCACCCAGAACGTCGTCGAGCGCGAGCTCGGCAAGGAGGGCAAGTCCCGCCACGACCTGGGTCGCGATGCCTTCGTCGAGCGCGTCTGGCAGTGGAAGAACGAGTCCGGTGGCCAGATCTCCGGCCAGATGCGCCGCCTCGGCGAGGGCGTCGCCTGGTCCCGCGAGCGCTTCACCATGGACGAGGGCCTGTCCACCGCCGTCCAGACCATCTTCAAGAGGATGTACGACGACGGTCTGATCTACCGCGCCGAGCGCATCATCAACTGGTGCCCGCGCTGCCTGACCGCGATCTCGGACATCGAGGTCGAGTACCAGGACGACGACGGCGAGCTCGTCTCGATGACGTACGGCGAGGGGGACGACACCATCGTCGTCGCCACCACCCGTGCCGAGACGATGCTCGGTGACACCGCCGTCGCCGTCCACCCCGACGACGAGCGCTACAAGCACCTCGTCGGCAAGCAGATCAAGCTGCCGCTGACCGACCGCACGATTCCCGTCGTCGCCGACCACCACGTCGACCCGGAGTTCGGCACCGGCGCCGTGAAGGTCACGCCCGCGCACGACCCGAACGACTTCGAGATCGGCAAGCGCCACGACCTGCCGTTCCTCACGGTCATGGACGAGCGCGCCGTCATCACGGTCCCCGGCCCCTTCGAGGGACTCGACCGCATGGAGGCCCGCTCCGCCATCGTCGCCGCGCTGCGCGCCGAGGGCCGGATCGTCGCCGAGAAGCGGCCGTACACCCACTCCGTCGGCCACTGCTCGCGCTGCAAGACCACCGTCGAGCCGCGGCTGTCCATGCAGTGGTGGGTCAAGGTCGGCCCGCTCGCCGAGGCGGCCGGTGACGCCGTCCGCGACGGCAAGGTCAAGATCCACCCGCAGGAGATGGAGAAGCGGTACTTCGACTGGGTCGACAACCTCCACGACTGGTGCATCTCGCGCCAGCTCTGGTGGGGCCACCGCATCCCCGTCTGGTACGGCCCGAACGGTGAGGTCGTCTGCGTCGGACCGGACGACGAGGCGCCGACCGGCGAGGGCTGGACGCAGGACAGCGACGTCCTGGACACCTGGTTCTCCTCCGGCCTGTGGCCGTTCTCCACGCTCGGCTGGCCGGAGAAGACCGACAGCCTCGCGAAGTTCTACCCGAACTCCGTCCTGGTCACCGGCTACGACATCCTCTTCTTCTGGGTCGCCCGGATGATGATGTTCGGCCTGTACGTCAACGAGGGCGTCCCGCCCTTCGGGACCATCGTCCTGCACGGCATGGTCCGCGACGAGTTCGGCAAGAAGATGTCGAAGTCCTTCGGCAACGTCGTCAACCCGCTGGACTGGATGGACAAGTACGGCTCCGACGCGCTGCGCTTCACCCTGGCGCGCGGCGCCAACCCCGGCGTCGACGTCCCGATCGGCGAGGAGTGGGTCCAGGGCTCCGCCAAGTTCTCCAACAAGATCTGGAACGCCACCCGCTTCGCGCTGATGAACGGCGCGACGATCGAGGGCGAGCTGCCGTCCGCCGACGAGATGTCGGTGACCGACCGGTGGATCCTCTCCCGGCTCAACAAGACGGTCGCCGAGGTCGACGCGTACTACGACGACTTCCAGTTCTCCAAGCTCAGCGAGGCGCTGCGGCACTTCGCCTGGGACGAGGTCTTCGACTGGTACGTCGAGCTGTCCAAGACGACGTTCTTCGGCGGCGGCCGTCCGGCCGAGGTCTCCGGCCGGGTCCTCGGCGAGGTCCTCGACGTGATGCTGCGCCTGCTGCACCCCGTGGTCCCCTTCGTCACCGAGACCCTGTGGACCGCGCTCACCGGCCGCGAGTCCGTCGTCGTCGCCGACTGGCCGAAGGACTCCGGCTTCCGCGACGACGCGGCCGAGCAGGAGATCGAGCTCGTCCAGCAGGTCGTCACCGAGGTCCGCCGGTTCCGCTCCGACCAGGGGCTCCAGCCCGGCCAGAAGGTTCCGGCCGAGCTGACCCTGGACGGGACGGCGCTCGCCCCGCACGAGGCGGCCATCCGGCAGCTGCTGCGTCTGCAGCCGGCCGAGGAGGGCTTCCACGCCACCGCCTCGCTGCCCGTCGCCGGGGCCACGGTGGCCCTCGACCTCTCCGGCACCATCGACGTCGAGGCCGAGCGCAAGCGCCTGACGAAGGACCTGGGCGCCGCCGAGAAGGAGAAGGCCCAGGCCCTCGGCAAGCTCTCCAACGAGGCGTTCCTCGGCAAGGCCCCGGACAACGTGGTCGACAAGATCCGCGGTCGGCTCGCCAAGGCCGAGGCGGACATCGAGCGCATCTCCGGTCAGCTGGCGAAGCTGCCGCAGGGCTGATGACCTGAGCACGGAGCCCCCGTCCCCCTGACCGACCAGGGGACGGGGGCTCCGCCCTTCTCCGCGTACGTCCTCGGGCCCGCCCTCGCGCGCGTCGGGCTCCGGCGCCACCGGATCGGAGGTCACCCGGGCGAGTGCCGGACGAGGGCTCCGGATGCGGGCTTTCGGGCGCGGCGATCGGCGGACGGGAGCGCACGCCTCCCACCACGCTCCCGCCGGGCGCGACACGCAGGCGGCGGGCCCGGCGCACCCGGTCCGGTCCGCTCCCCGGGCGCTGCGCACGTTGTCGGCGCCCATCCGTAGACTGGCCCCGTGAGTGAGCCCCGCCCTTCCGACCGGTACGACGACTCCGATCCCGACGAGACCTTCGCGGGCATCGTCGACGAAGAGACCCAGCGTGACCCAGACCTGGCGGTGATCGAGGCCGGGAGCCGCACGCTGCGCACCCGTTCCGGGCCGCCGCAGGGCGACGCGGTCCCCGCCCGCCCCGCCGACCCGGAGGTGGACAAGGCACTGCGCGCCGTGGAGCAGGAGCTCGCCGGGCGCTGGGGCGAGACCAAGCTGGAGCCCTCCGTCACGCGCATCGCCGCGCTGATGGACGTGCTCGGCGAGCCGCAGCGCGCCTACCCCTCGATCCACATCACCGGCACCAACGGCAAGACGAGCACGGCCCGCATGATCGAGGCGCTGCTCGGCGCCTTCGACCTGCGGACCGGCCGCTACACCTCGCCGCACGTCCAGTCGATCACCGAGCGGATCAGCCTGGACGGCGCCCCGATCGACCCCGAGCGCTTCGTCGAGGCGTATCAGGAGATCAAGCCGTACGTGGAGATGGTCGACAACTCCCAGCCGTACCGGCTCTCCTTCTTCGAGGTGCTGACGGGCATGGCCTACGCGGCCTTCGCCGACGCACCGGTCGACGTCGCCGTCGTCGAGGTCGGCATGGGCGGCAGCTGGGACGCGACGAACGTCATCGACGGCTCGGTCGCCGTCGTCACCCCCATCTCGCTGGACCACACCGACCGGCTCGGCTCCACGCCCGCCGAGATCGCCACCGAGAAGGCCGGGGTCATCAAGCAGGGCGCCACGGTCATCCTGGCGCAGCAGCCCGTGGACGCCGCGCAGGTCATGCTGAAGAAGGCCGTCGAGGTCGACGCCACGGTCGCCCGCGAGGGCATGGAGTTCGGCGTCGTCTCCCGCGAGGTCGCCGTCGGCGGGCAGCTGCTGACGCTGCGCGGCCTGGGCGGCGAGTACGAGGAGGTCTTCCTCCCGCTGTACGGCGCCCACCAGGCACACAACGCCGCGGTGGCGCTCGCCGCGGTGGAGGCGTTCTTCGGGATCGGCGCCGAGCAGCCCGGTTCGCTCGACATCGACACGGTCCGCCGGGCGTTCGCCTCGGTGATCTCCCCGGGCCGCCTCGAAGTCGTCCGCTCCAGTCCCACCGTCGTCCTGGACGCGGCGCACAACCCGGCGGGCGCCCGCGCCACCGCCGAAGGGCTCTCCGAGGCGTTCGGCTTCTCCCGGCTGATCGGGGTCGTCGGCACCAGCGCCGACAAGGACGTCAAGGGACTCCTCGAAGCCTTCGAGCCGATCTTCGCCGAGATCGTCGTCACACAGAACTCCACCGCCCGCGCGATGGACGCCGACGCGCTGGCCGCCGTCGCCGTCGAGGTCTTCGGAGAGGACCGGGTCCAGGTGGAGCCCCGCCTGGACGACGCCCTGGAGGCGGCGATCACCCTCGCCGAGGAGGAGGACGAGTACGCGGGCGCCGGCGTCCTGGTGACCGGCTCCGTGATCACGGTCGGTGAGGCCCGGCTGCTTCTGGGAAGGCGTTGACCCGTGCGTACGCTCTGTGCATCGACACTGATCGGTGAGTTCTTCGTGATCGGCTTCGCCGGACTCGTCGCGATGAAGTCCGACGGCCTGTCGGACGCCACGGTCTGGACGGTCTGCGGCATCGGCATGCTGCTGTCCGTGCTGCTCTGCGGCATGATCACCCGCCCCGGCGGGGTGCAGCTCGGCTGGGCCCTGCAGATCGCCCTGGTGCTGAGCGGCTTCGTCGTGCCGACGATGTTCTTCCTCGGCGCGGTCTTCGGCGGACTGTGGTGGGCCTCGGTGCACTACGGCCGCAAGGTCGACGAGGCGAAGGCCCGCTGGGCGGCCGCGCAGGAGGCGGCCGAGGCCCCGGCGGGTGGCTGACGGGCCGCCTACCGACCGGGCCCGGCCACCGGCCCGCCCCCGTACACCTGTAGCCTCGGTGCACCGCACCCGCATGCCTGCAAGGAGCAGCACACCATGACCCAGCGCACCCTCGTTCTCCTCAAGCCCGACGCGGTCCGGCGCGGACTGGTCGGCGAGATCGTCGGGCGGATCGAGCGCAAGGCCGGCTGGCGGATCACCGCGCTGGAGCTGCGCACCCTGGACCGGGCCACGCTGGAGCAGCACTACGCGGAGCACGTCGGCCGTCCGTTCTACGAGCCGCTCGTCGAGTTCATGCAGTCCGGTCCGATCGTGGCGCTGGTCGCCGAGGGCGAGCGGGTCATCGAGGGCATCCGTACGCTGGCCGGCCCCACCGACCCGATCGCCGCCGCGCCCGGCTCCATCCGGGGCGACTTCGGCACGATCACCCGGGAGAACCTCATCCACGCCTCGGACTCCGAGGAGTCCGCCGAGCGGGAACTGAAGCTTTTCTTCCCCGGACTCTCCTGACCCCCGATCAGCCGAACAGCGCTCATGACCTGGGGCGACCGAATTAATTCGGTCGCCCTTCGGCATAGGGTTCCGGATCGCGGGAACGCATGCCACAGACGTAACGTCACCATGAGTGGAACGGCCACCCGTTCCGCCCACAATGGCGAAGGACCCTCGCGCAGTGTTCGCGTACGCGGCACTACGATGGACTCTTCCACGCCCACAGCGCTCACCTCGCCGTCCAGAACCAGCCACATCGCTTTTTTTGGAAGGCCCGACGCATCCTCATGGGGAACAAGGGGAAATCAATGTCGTTCATCGGTCGTGACATGGCTATCGACCTCGGGACTGCCAACACGCTGGTGTACGTCAGGGGGCGCGGCATCGTTCTGAACGAGCCGTCCGTCGTGGCCATCAACACCAACACCGGCGGCATCCTGGCGGTCGGCTCCGAGGCGAAGAAGATGATCGGGCGCACTCCGGGCAACATCGTTGCCGTGCGCCCCCTGAAGGACGGCGTGATCGCCGACTTCGAGATCACCGAGCGGATGCTCCGCTACTTCATCCTGAAGATCCACAAGCGTCGCTACCTGGCCCGTCCGCGGGTGGTCGTCTGCGTGCCCTCCGGCATCACCGGGGTCGAGCGCCGCGCCGTGATCGAGGCGTCGACGCAGGCCGGCGCGCGCCAGGTGCACATCATCGAGGAGCCCATGGCGGCGGCCATCGGCTCCGGGCTGCCGGTCCACGAGGCCACCGGCAACATGGTCGTCGACATCGGTGGCGGCACCACCGAGGTCGCGGTCATCTCGCTCGGCGGGATCGTCACCGCGCAGTCGATCCGGGTCGCGGGCGACGAGCTGGACAACGCGATCATCCAGCACATCAAGAAGGAGTACTCGCTCCTCCTCGGCGAGCGTTCCGCCGAACAGATCAAGATCACGATCGGTTCCGCGCACGACCTGGAGAAGGACGAGCACACCGAGATCCGCGGCCGCGACCTGGTCTCGGGCCTCCCCAAGACCGTGGTCATCTCGGCCGCGGAGGTCCGCAAGGCCATCGAGGAACCGGTCAACGCGATCGTCGACGCCGTGAAGACCACGCTCGACAAGTGTCCGCCGGAGCTCTCCGGCGACGTCATGGACCGCGGCATCGTCCTCACCGGCGGTGGCGCGCTGCTGCGCGGACTGGACGAGCGGCTGCGCCGCGAGACCGGCATGCCGATCCACATCGCGGAGGACCCGCTGGACTCGGTGGCCCTGGGATCGGGCAAGTGCGTCGAGGAGTTCGAGGCGCTCCAGCAGGTGCTGGACGCCCAGCCCCGCAGGTAGCACATCAGATGGACAACCATGCGGTCCGCCGTACGGAACGCTGCCGATCCGTACGGCCGATCGTTGATATACAGGCACGAACATTCCGACGAGGAAGGCACGGCCGCCGCACGTGAGGGACACACGAGAGAGCCGGCTGCTCCTGGTGCTGCTGATCGCCATCGCGTTCGCATTGATCACGGTGGACATCCGCGGGGGCGAGGAGTCACCGGTGGACGGCGCCCGGCGGGTCGCCGCAGCGGCCCTCGGGCCGGTCGAGAACGGCGTCGCGGCCGCCGTCGACCCGGTGGGCAACGCCATAGGGGCGGTGCGCGACTCCGGGGAGCGGCACAACCGGATCGCCCAGCTGGAGAAGCAGAACGCCGAGCTCAAGGCGAAGCTCGGCAGCGACGACCGCAACCGCAGCCGGGCCCGCGAGCTCGACCGGATGCTGAAGAAGTCGGCCGCCGGACAGTACGGGATCAAGGGCGCCGAGGTCATCGCCATAGGAGCGGCCCAGGGCTTCTCCTGGACGGTCACCATCGACGCGGGCTCCCGCGACGGGATCAAGCGCGACATGACCGTCATCAACGGCGACGGGCTCGTCGGCCGGGTCACCACCGTCGGCCCGGAGACCGCCACGGTGCTCCTGGCCAACGACCCCGACTTCACCGTCGGCACCCGCATGGAGAAGACCGACGAGCTGGGCTTCGCCACCGGCCAGGGCACCCGGCCGCTGTCGGTCCAGTTCCTCAACGGCAAGGCCAAGGTGAAGAAGGGCGACCGGCTCGTCACCTTCGGCTCCAGCAAGGACAAGCCGTTCGTGCCCGGCGTCCCGGTCGGCGAGGTGGTCCGCGTCGACCCGTCCGGCGGCGACCTGACCCGTACCGTCTACGTCCGCCCGTACGTCGGGTTCAGCAAGCTCGACATCGTCGGCGTCGTGGTCCAGGCACCGCGCGAGGACCCCCGCGACATGGTCCTGCCGAAGAAGCCCGCCAAGCCCGCCAAGCCGAAGCCCACCCCCACCGTCACCGTCACGATCTCACCCAACGGCGACATCGTCGACACCGAGGGGAACGTCGTCGGCAACATCCACGAGAGCCCGGATCCCAGCGGGAAACCGGACCCCAGCGGCGGTCCGGACGCCACCTTGAACGCCGGCACCGCGGCAACCGAGCAGAGGTAGAGCTGATCTCCATGCGTCTGAACCGGATCCTGCTCTCCACGGTCCTGGTCGTGGTCGCCCTCGTCGTCCAGGTCTGTGTGCTCGCCCGCCTCCAGCTCCCCGGCGCCGTGCCGGACCTGCTGCTCCTGGTCGTCCTCGGCCTCGCCTTCGTGTACGGACACGTCAGCGGCGCGCTCATCGGCTTCGGCGCGGGGCTCCTCGCCGACCTGGCACCGCCCGCCGACCACGCCGCCGGCCGCTACGCGCTGGTCCTCTGCGTCATCGGCTACCTGGCCGGACTGCTGAAGCCGGAGAACGGGCAGCTGAAGTCGGCGATGGTCCCGATGGCCGGGGTCGTCGTCGCGGCCGTCGGCTCGACCCTGCTGTACGCGCTGGTCGGCGCGCTCGTCGGGGACACGGCGGCCCGTCACGTGGGCCTGGGCGGACTGCTGTTCACCGCCGCCGTCTACGACCTGCTCCTCGCGCCCTTCGTTGTACCGCTGATCATGGCCGTCGCCAGACGCACGGTGAACGATCCGCTCGCCGAGACCTCCGGCGGCGGGGACGTGGCCGCGGGCTGGCTCGCCTCCGGCACCGGACTGCGGATCGGCAGCCAGCGCGGCGGACTGCGCGTCAGGGCCGCCCGTACCCGCGCCTCCCGCGCCGGACGGATCAAGGGAGTCAAGCGACTGTGAGGCCGCACCACAGGGGCGCCGCCCCCGCGACCGACGGACCGACGACCAGCAGGGGCATCGCGTGAGCAACATCCCCGAGACCGGCCGGACCCAGCGGGTCCGGATCAGGCTCGCCGTCATCCAGGTCCTCGTCTTCTCCCTGCTGCTCACCCTCGGCGGACGTCTCTGGTACCTCCAGATCCGAAACGGCCAGGAGTACAGCGACGAGGCGAAGAACAACCACGTCCAGCAGGTCGTCCAGCCCGCCGTCCGCGGCTCCATCCTCGACGCGCGCGGCGTGCCCCTCGCCGACAACGAGACCCGGCTGGTGGTCTCCGCGAGCCGCACCGAGCTGATGAAGATGAAGGACGACGGCAGGAGCGTGCTGACCCGGCTCGCCGGCGTTCTCGACATGAAGCCCAAGGAGGTCCTCGACAAGGTCCGGCTCTGCGACTCCAAGACGCCGCAGCCCTGCTGGAACGGCTCCCCGTACCAGCCGATCCCGGTCACCGACGAGGCCACCACCCAGCAGGCCCTGACGATCCGTGAACGGGCCGAGGACTTCCCCGGCATCACCGCCGAACCCACCGCCGTACGCCGCTACCCCGCCCCCGGCAAGGCCAACACCGCCCAGGTCCTCGGGTACCTCTCGCCGGTCACCGACGAGGAGATCACCAAGGCCCAGGACACCGACTCGCCCTACCTCCGCTCCGACCAGGTCGGCCGCTCCGGACTGGAGCGCACCTACGACAAGGAGCTGCGCGGCAAGGCGGGCGTCACCCGCTACGAGGTCGACAACCTCGGCCGGGTCATCGGCCAGGCGAAGAACGACAAGGCGAAGCCCGGCTCCACCGTCGTCACCTCCCTCGACGCGCGGGTCCAGGCCGTCGCCGAGTACGAGCTCGACAACGCCATGAAGGAAGCCCGCAAGTCCTTCGACAAGAACACCGGCGAGAACTACAAGGCCGACTCCGGCGCCGTCGTCGTCATGGAGGCGAAGACCGGCCGCGTCGTCGCCATGGCCTCCCTGCCCAACTACGATCCCAACGCCTGGGTCGGCGGCATCTCCGCCAAGGACTACGCCGCGCTCACCGGCAAGAAGTCCAACTACCCGCTGCTGAACCGGGCCATCCAGGGCCAGGCCGCCCCCGGCTCCATCTTCAAGGTCATCTCGTCGACCGCCGCGGTCAACGCCGGCTACCCCTTCGACGGCAACTACCCCTGCCCCAGCTCGTACAGCATCGGCGGCCAGACCTTCAAGAACTTCGAGTCCCAGGGCTACGGCTCCATCACCATCGGCCGGGCCCTGGAGGTCTCCTGCGACACCGTCTACTACGCCCTCTCGCACAAGGAATGGGCCAAGGACGGCGGCAACAAGCCGAAGAAGCACCCCAAGGACTGGTTCTACAGGACCGCCCACCAGTTCGGCCTCGGCAAGGAGACCGGCATCGACCTCCCCAACGAGGTCAGCGGCCGGGTCCCCGACCGCAAGTGGAAGCAGGACTTCTACGACGCGAACAAGGACGCCTGGTGCAAGCAGGGCAAGAAGGGCGGCACGTACGTCGAGCAGATCGCGTACGAGAACTGCCTGGAAGGCAACAAGATGCGCGCCGGTGACTCGGTCAACTACTCGATCGGCCAGGGCGACACCCTCGTCACCCCGATCCAGATGGCCACCATCTACGCCGCGATCTCCAACGGCGGCACGCTCTACGACCCCACCGTCGGCAAGGCGATCGTCAGCGGCGACGGCAGGACCGTCGAGAAGATCGCGCCCAGGGCGCACGGCAAGCTGCCCTTCACGCGCCAGACCCGCAACGACATAGACGAAGCCCTCGCGGGAGTCGCGACCCGCGGTTCGGCCGCCTGGCGATTCGGCGGCTGGCCGCAGGACAAGATCCCGATGCACGCCAAGACGGGTACGGCCGAGGTCTACGGCAAGCAGACGACCTCCTGGTTCGCCACGTACACCAAGGACTACTCGATCGTCATGACGATCTCCCAGGGCGGCACCGGCTCCGGCGCGTCCGGGCCCGCCGTGCGCAACATCTACGACGCCCTCTACGGACTCGACGACTCCGGCAAGCAGGATCTGAAGAAGGCACTGCTGCCCACCCCGCAGAAGTCCCTGCCCAAGATCCAGTCGGACGGCTCGATCGACGCCCCGCAGATCAAGCCCTACGACCCCGGCTCGCAGAAGACCGCCGGGGAACAGACCCTCGCGGCGGTCCTGGGGAGGCGCGACTGATGGCCGGCTTCTCCGTCCAGCGGTACGCCCCCGAGCGCTCCGCCTGGGGCAGGCTCACCGCCCGCGACTCCGTCGTGCGCAAGCTCGACTGGCCGCTGCTCGGGTCCGCGATCGCGCTCTCCTTCATCGGCTCGCTGCTGGTCTACTCGGCGACCCGGGGCCGCGACTCGCTCACCCACGGCGACCCGTACTACTTCCTCTTCCGGCACGTGCTCAACACCGGCATCGGCTTCGCCCTGATGGTCGGCACGATCTGGCTCGGCCACCGGACCCTGCGCGGCGCCGTCCCGATCCTGTACGGGCTGTCGGTGGTCCTGGTCCTGGCGGTCCTCACCCCGCTCGGCGCCACCGTCAACGGTGCCCACGCCTGGATCATCATCGGCGGCGGCTTCTCGCTCCAGCCCTCCGAGTTCACCAAGATCACCATCATCCTGGTCATGGCGATGCTGCTCGCCGAGCGCGTCGACGCGGGCGACCAGCTCCACCCCGACCACCGGACCGTCGCCAAGGCCCTCGGGCTGGCCGCCGTCCCGATGGCCATCGTCATGGGGATGCCGGACCTCGGCTCCGTGATGGTCATGGCCGTCATCGTGCTCGGGGTGCTCCTCGCCTCCGGGGCCTCGAACCGCTGGGTCTTCGGACTCCTCGGCGCGGGCGCGGGCGGAGCCGTCGCCATCTGGCAGCTCGGCCTGCTCGACGACTACCAGATCGCCCGCTTCGCCGCCTTCGCCAACCCCGCGCTCGACCCGGCGGGCGTCGGCTACAACACCAATCAGGCCAGGATCGCGATCGGCTCCGGCGGCCTCCACGGCACGGGCCTCTTCCAGGGCACCCAGACCACCGGCCAGTTCGTCCCCGAACAGCAGACCGACTTCGTCTTCACCGTCGCGGGCGAGGAACTGGGCTTCCTCGGCGCCGGGCTGATCCTCGTCCTGCTCGGCGTCGTCCTGTGGCGCGCCTGCCGGATCGCCCGCGAGACGACCGAGCTGTACGGCACGATCGTCGCCGCCGGGATCATCGCCTGGTTCGCCTTCCAGTCGTTCGAGAACATCGGGATGACGCTCGGCATCATGCCGGTCGCCGGCCTCCCGCTGCCCTTCGTGTCGTACGGGGGATCCTCGATGTTCGCCGTCTGGGTGGCCGTCGGACTGCTCCAGTCGATCAGGGTGCAGCGACCGATAAGCGCCTGAACCGGTCCGGCAGCACTGCGCATTTCCGGACAGCACGGATAGATTCGGGTCATGGCGGACTCGAAGCGCGAGATCGAGCGGAAGTACGAAGCCACGGCCGGGACCCGGCTGCCCGACCTGAACCGGGTGCCCGGAGTCTCGGCCGTCGTCCATCGAGGCGTCACCGAGCTGGACGCCGTCTACCACGACACCGAGGACCACCGGCTCGCGGCGGACTCCCTCACCCTGCGCCGCCGCACCGGCGGCAGCGACGCCGGCTGGCACCTCAAGTTCCCGGTCGCCTCCGGCATCCGGGACGAGCTGCGCGAACCCCTCTCCGCCACCCTGCCGCGCTCCCTGGCCGGCCTGGTCCGCTCCCGGGTCCGGGGCGCCGCGCTCCTCCCGGTCGTCCGGCTGCGTTCCGCCCGCGACGTCCACCACCTGGTCGACGATCGGGGCGAGCCGCTCGCCGAGGTCGTCGTCGACGAGGTGCGGGCCGTACGGCTGACGGCCGGCGGTGCCACGGCCACCTGGACCGAGATCGAGGTCGAACTCGCCGACGACGGCGACCCGGCGCTCCTGGACGCCGTGGAGCGCCTGCTGCGCGAGGCCGGCATCCGCCCGTCCGCGGCCGCGTCGAAACTGGCCAGGGCCCTCGCCGAGACGGAGCCCGGCTCCATGAAGAAGGCGGAGAAGTCGGAGAAGGCGGCCCGCGAGGAACCCGTGCCCACCACCGCGGGCGACCACGTCCTGGCGTACGTACGCCGCCAGACCGAGGCGATCGTCGCCCTCGACCCCGCCGTGCGCCGGGACCTCCCGGACTCCGTGCACCAGATGCGGGTCGCCACCCGCAGACTGCGCAGCGCCCTGCGGACGTACCGCAGGATCCTGGACCGCGACGCCACCGCCCCGCTCGGCCGCGAGCTGAAGTGGCTGGCCGCCGAGCTGGGGGTCGACCGCGACCAGGAGGTGCTCGACGCCCGGCTGCGCGGCCGTCTCGACGAACTGCCCCGCACCCTGCTCCTCGGCCCGGTCCGCGGGCGGCTCCGGATCAGGTCGACGGCCTGCCGGGCGGGCTCCCGCCGCCGCACCGTGGCCGTGCTCGACGGGAAGCGGTACCTGGCGCTCCTGGAGGGCCTCCACGCCCTGCTCGCGGACCCGCCGCTGCTGCCCGCCGCCTCCCGCGCCCCCGGCCGGGCACTGCCCCGCGCCCTGCTGAAGGAGTACGGGCGCCTCGCCGAACGCGTCGGCCACGCCCTGGACCTGCCGCCCGGACACGACCGGGACCTCGCCCTGCACGAGGCCCGCAAGGCCGCCAAACGCACCCGTTACGCGGCGGAGGCGGCCCGTCCCGCGCTCGGCAAACCCGCCAAGCGGTTCGCCAAACGGATGAAGGCGGTGCAGAGCCTCCTCGGCGACCACCAGGACAGCGTGGTGGCCCGCGAGGCCCTGCGGACCCTGGCCGCCCAGGCCCACGGGGCGGGGGAGTCGGCCTTCACCTGGGGACTGCTGTACGGGCGGGAGGAGGCGGCCGCGGCCGCATGCGAGCGGGAGCTGCCCGGGGTCTGGGAGCGGGCGTCGAGGCCGGGGCTCCGGTCGGCGCTGGGAGGCTGAGCATCGGGGTACGCTGGATGGTCACCCCTGCCGGCTCTCGAAAGTTCGCGATGTCAGTCGATTCGGTCTTCCCACAGCTCGAAGCTCTGCTCCCGCATGTGCAGAAGCCCATCCAGTACGTCGGCGGTGAGCTGAACTCCACCGTCAAGCCGTGGGACGAATGCGACGTCCGCTGGGCGTTGATGTACCCCGACGCGTACGAGGTCGGGCTCCCCAACCAGGGCGTCATGATCCTGTACGAGGTGCTCAACGAGCGCCGGGGCGTCCTCGCCGAGCGCACCTACAGCGTGTGGCCGGACCTGGAGGCGCTGATGCGCGAGCACCGGGTCCCGCAGTTCACCGTGGACAGCCACCGCCCGGTCAAGGCGTTCGACGTCTTCGGGCTGAGCTTCTCCACCGAGCTCGGCTACACCAACATGCTCGCCGCCCTGGATCTCGCGGGCATCCCGCTGAACGCCGCGGACCGCACCCTCGACGACCCGATCGTGCTGGCCGGCGGCCACGCCGCGTTCAACCCCGAGCCGATCGCCGAGTTCATCGACTGCGCGGTCATCGGCGACGGCGAGCAGGCCGTCCTGGAGATCACCGAGATCATCCGCGCCTGGAAGGCCGAGGGCCGCCCCGGCGGACGCGAGGAGGTGCTGTTCCGCCTCGCGAAAACCGGCAGTGTCTACGTGCCGGGCTTCTACGACGTCGAGTACCTCCCCGACGGCCGCATCGGCCGCGTCGTGCCGAACAGGTCGGGCGTGCCGTGGCGGGTGTCCAAGCACACCGTCATGGACCTCGACGAGTGGCCGTACCCGAAGCAGCCCCTCGTGCCCCTGGCCGAGACCGTCCACGAGCGGATGTCCGTCGAGATCTTCCGCGGCTGCACCCGCGGCTGCCGTTTCTGCCAGGCCGGCATGATCACGCGCCCCGTGCGGGAGCGAAGCATCACCGGCATCGGCGAGATGGTCGACAAGGGTCTCAAGGCGACCGGCTTCGAGGAGGTCGGCCTGCTCTCGCTCTCCTCCGCGGACCACACCGAGATCGGCGAGATCGCCAAGGGCCTCGCCGACCGGTACACCGAGGACAAGATCGGCCTCTCGCTGCCCTCCACCCGCGTCGACGCGTTCAACGTGGACCTGGCCAACGAGCTGACCCGCAACGGCCGCCGCTCCGGTCTCACCTTCGCCCCCGAGGGCGGCTCCGAGCGGATGCGCAAGGTCATCAACAAGATGGTCTCGGAAGAGGACCTCATCCGTACCGTCGCCACCGCGTACGGCAACGGCTGGCGCCAGGTGAAGCTGTACTTCATGTGCGGCCTGCCCACCGAGACCGACGAGGACGTCCTCCAGATCGGCGACATGGCGGTCAACGTGATCGCCAAGGGCCGCGAGGTCTCCGGCCAGAACGACATCCGCTGCACCGTCTCCATCGGCGGTTTCGTGCCCAAGCCGCACACGCCGTTCCAGTGGGCCCCGCAGCTGAGCGCCGAGGAGACCGACGAGCGCCTGGCCAAGCTCCGCGACAAGATCCGCGGCGACAAGAAGTACGGCCGCTCCATCGGCTTCCGCTACCACGACGGCAAGCCCGGCATCGTCGAGGGCCTGCTCTCGCGCGGCGACCGCCGGGTCGGCTCCGTCATCCGCGCGGTGTACGAGTCCGGCGGCCGTTTCGACGGCTGGCGCGAGCACTTCAGCTACGACCGCTGGATGACCGCCGCGGACAGGACGCTGCCCGAGTACGGCGTGGACGTCGACTGGTACACCACCCGCGAGCGGACCTACGAGGAGGTCCTGCCCTGGGACCACCTGGACTCCGGCCTCGACAAGGACTGGCTCTGGGAGGACTGGCAGGACGCGCTCGACGAGACCGAGGTCGAGGACTGCCGCTGGACCCCGTGCTTCGACTGCGGCGTCTGCCCGCAGATGGACACCAGCATCCAGATCGGCCCGACCGGCAAGAAGCTGCTGCCGCTCACGGTCGTGAAGTAACCGCCACCGGCGGGTGTGATCGACGAGAGGTGCCCGGACAGAATTCTGTCCGGGCACCTCTCGGTGTTTCCCGGGCCCGTCGTCGGAGCGGCGGGCGCGGGTGTGCTCCCGGGTCCCCCGGACGGCCGTACCGACGGCTCCTCGCCCCCCGGCGCGGCGGCGATGGCCGAGCCCCGGGAACCGGGAAGCCCCCTTGCGCGTACTCTGGGTAGTGCAACGACTGTGCCCAGCGCGGCGCCCGAACCAGAGATCTCCCCGCCCGGAGCGAAGTGAGCCGAGCGGGGGTGAGCCGGACCGGGCCCCCGGGCCACCCGTATTTCGAGGGCGGCGTGCCACCGCGTCCGCCCCGCACCGAGGAGAAGAACCACTGGGCAAGCGACAGCCCGAAGGCCCGCCGCCCGCACCGGCGGTGCAGCGCATCCGACTGCGCTACACCAAGCGCGGCCGCCTCCGGTTCACCAGCCACCGTGACTTCCAGCGTGCCTTCGAGCGGGCACTGCGCCGCTCCGAGGTGCCCATGGCCTACTCGGCCGGCTTCACCCCGCACCCGAAGGTGTCGTACGCCAACGCCGCCCCCACCGGTACGGGCAGCGAGGCCGAGTTCCTGGAGATCGCACTCACCGAACACCGCGATCCGGCCGTGCTGCGCGAGCAGCTCGACGCCTCGCTGCCGGACGGTCTCGACATCATCGATGCCGTGGAGGCCCGTACCTCGGGTCTCGCCGACCGGCTGACCGCCTCCATCTGGGAACTGCGCCTGGAAGGCGTGGACCCGGCGGACGCGGCCGGGGCCGTGGCCGCCTTCAACGGGGCCGAGACCGTCGAGGTCCAGCGCCGTGCGAAGAACGGCATGCGCACCTTCGACGCCCGTGCCGCCGTGGTCGACCTGCAGGCCCTCGATTCCCGGCCCGATAGGTCGGGGGACGGGCCCTGTGCGATACTGCGGCTGGTTGTTCGGCACGTGACACCTGCCGTGCGACCTGACGACGTCCTGTCCGGTCTCCGCGTTGTGGCCGACCTGGCGCCGCCGGTCCCCGCAGCGGTGACCAGGCTGGCGCAGGGGCTCTTCGACGAGGAGTCCGGCACGGTGACCGACCCGCTCGCGCCCGACCGCGAGGCAGCTCCGGCCGCTCCACCCACGGCCGCCGGGACCGCCGTCGCGACGGCGCCGGAAGGTGCAGGTTCCGCGTAAGGCGGTCGTTGCAGCGCGGCCCCACGACTCGGGAGCCATCCGGTTCGGGCCGCGCGATGACCCAATAAGACTTTCGCCAGGCCGTACGCCCAGCGCGTACGGAACCGGCGAGCCAGACATTGAGCTCCCGTGCGGCGCCCGCGCCCCGGACGGCGGGCCCGCGTACATCGCGCGGACCGCGCCGGACCGGAAACAGACGCGGCGCCCGGGAGCCTGACGGGAGAACCGCCCGCATGCCCCAGTCCAATGAGCCCGGCACGACCGGGAACGACGAAGAGAACAACGCACCCGGCGACAAGCTGCCGCCGCGCCGCAGGCGCCGCGCCGCGTCCCGCCCGGCCGGACCGCCGATGGCGGAGGCGCCGGACACGGCGACGCCGGCCATACCTGCCACTGACGCCGAGGTGGCCGAGGGCGACGCCGTGACCGGCACCGGAAGCGCCCCGCAGGCGGAAGCCGCGGCGCCCGCGCGTCCGCGTCGTCGTGCGGTGCGCAAGGCGACTGCTCCGGCGGGTGCGCCGAAGGCCGTGGAGGCTGTGGAGGAGGTGCCCGCGCCCGAGGTCGAGGCCGAGGTGGAGGTCGTGGAGGAGGCGGCGCCCGCGCGTCCGCGTCGTCGTGCGGTCCGTAAGGCGACTGCTCCGGCGGGTGCGCCGAAGGCCGTGGAGGCTGTGGAGGAGGTGCCCGCGCCCGAGGTCGAGGCCGAGGTGGAGGTCGTGGAGGAGGCGGCGCCCGCGCGTCCGCGTCGTCGTGCGGTGCGCAAGGCGACTGCTCCGGCGGGTGCGCCGAAGGCCGCCGAGGTGGTGGAGGTCGTCGAGGAGACGCCCGCCGCCGAGCCCGAGCCCGTCGTGGAGCCGGAGCCCGCCGCGCCGCGTGGCCGTACCCGGCGCAGGGCGTCGGCCCCGGCCGGTGCGCCGCAGCACACCGAGGCGCCCGCGGCCGTGGAGGCCGTGGGGGAGGTGCCCGCGCCCGAGGTCGAGGCCGAGGTGGAGGTCGTGGAGGAGGCGGCGCCCGCGCGTCCGCGTCGTCGTGCGGTCCGTAAGGCGACTGCTCCGGCGGGTGCGCCGAAGGCCGCCGAGGTGGTGGAGGTCGTCGAGGAGACGCCCGCCGCCGAGCCCGAGCCCGTCGTGGCGGAAACGCCCGCGGCCGAGGCCGAGGAGGCCGCCCCGCGCGGCCGTCAGCGTCGCCGGGCCACCGCCGCCGCGGGCCGCCCGGAGTTCACCGGGAAGCCGGAGTTCACCGGGAAGGACGAGGAGCCGACGCGCCGGAGCCGCCGTGCTTCGCGCCCCGCCGTGGCCGTGTTCCAGGCACCGGTCTTCGCCGAGCCGATGTTCCAGACCCCGGAGACGGCTGCCGCCGCCGCTGCCGCGTCGCGCCACGACGAGGTCGAGGAGGAGGCCGAGACCGTCGAGGAATCGACGGCCGTCGTCGAGGCCCCGGCCGCCGAGGCCGCGCCGCAGGGCGGTTCGCGCCGTCGCCGCCGCCGTCGCGGTGAGGCCGTCGAGGCCGCTGAGACCGCCGAGCCCGAGCAGGTCGCGGTTCCCGTGGAGGAGCCGGCCGAGGAGGAGCCGGAGACCGAGGCCGACGCCGAGCACGAGGGCGACGAGACGGACGAGTACGGGGAGCGCCCCTCGCGCCGCCGCCGGCGCGGAGGCCGTCGCCGCCGCCGCGGCGAGGCCAGCGAGAACGACGAGGCCCTGGAGCAGCACGGCGAGGAGGCCACCGCCGACCACTCCGAGGACGAGCCGGAGCAGGCTCAGGAGTCCGAGGAGGAGGACGAGGAGCACGAGGCGGCCGCCGGGGGTTCCAGCAGCAGCCGTCGCCGGCGCCGTCGCCGGCGTCGCAGCGGCGATGTCGCGGCCGACGCCGAGAGCGGTGCGGACGACCCGGAGCGTACGGTCGTCAAGGTCCGTGAGCCCCGCAGGAAGGACTCCGAGCGCGAGGCCGGCACCGGCTTCGACGAGGTCCAGTCCATCAAGGGCTCGACCCGTATGGAGGCGAAGAAGCAGCGCCGCCGCGAGGGCCGCGAGCAGGGCCGCCGCCGGGTCCCGATCATCACCGAGGCCGAGTTCCTGGCCCGCCGCGAGGCCGTGGAGCGGGTCATGGTCGTCCGCCAGAACGGCGAGCGCACCCAGATCGGCGTCCTCGAGGACAACGTGCTCGTCGAGCACTACGTCAACAAGGAGCAGGCCACCAGCTACGTCGGCAACGTCTACCTGGGCAAGGTCCAGAACGTGCTGCCGTCCATGGAGGCCGCCTTCGTCGACATCGGCAAGGGCCGCAACGCCGTGCTCTACGCCGGTGAGGTGAACTTCGAGGCGCTCGGCATGGCCCACGGGCCGCGCCGCATCGAGACCGCCCTCAAGTCCGGCCAGTCCGTCCTGGTCCAGGTCACCAAGGACCCGATCGGCCACAAGGGCGCCCGCCTGACCAGCCAGGTCTCGCTGCCCGGCCGCTATCTGGTCTACGTGCCCGAGGGCTCGATGACCGGCATCAGCCGCAAGCTGCCCGACACCGAGCGGGCCCGGCTGAAGACCATCCTCAAGAAGATCGTCCCCGAGGACGCGGGCGTCATCGTCCGTACCGCCGCGGAGGGCGCGAGCGAGGATGAGCTGCGCCGTGACGTCGAGCGGCTGCAGCAGCAGTGGGAGGACATCCAGAAGAAGGCGAAGAGCACCGGCAGCTCCAACGCGCCGACCCTGCTCTACGGCGAGCCGGACATGACCGTCCGGGTCGTCCGCGACATCTTCAACGAGGACTTCTCCAAGGTCATCGTCAGCGGCGACGACGCGTGGGAGACCATCCACGGCTACGTCTCGCAGGTGGCGCCGGACCTCACGGACCGCCTGTCGCGGTGGACCTCCGAGGTCGACATCTTCGCGACGTACCGGATCGACGAGCAGCTGATGAAGGCGCTGGACCGGAAGGTCTACCTGCCGAGCGGCGGCTCGCTGGTGATCGACAAGACCGAGGCGATGGTCGTCGTCGACGTCAACACCGGCAAGTTCACCGGTCAGGGCGGCAATCTCGAGGAGACCGTCACCAAGAACAACCTGGAGGCGGCCGAGGAGATCGTGCGCCAGCTGCGGCTGCGCGACCTCGGCGGCATCGTCGTCGTCGACTTCATCGACATGGTGCTGGAGTCCAACCGGGACCTGGTGCTGCGGCGCCTGCTGGAGTGCCTGGGACGCGACCGCACCAAGCACCAGGTCGCCGAGGTCACCTCGCTGGGCCTGGTCCAGATGACCCGCAAGCGGGTGGGCCAGGGCCTGCTGGAGTCCTTCTCCGAGACCTGTGTCCACTGCAACGGACGCGGCGTCATCGTCCACATGGAGCAGCCCTCCTCGGTCGGTGGCGGCGGCAAGCGCTCCAAGAAGCGCGGCCGCGGCGGCGCGGGCCACGAGCACGAGCACGCCGTCGAGCAGGGCCACGAGCCCACCGCCGGAACCGAGGTCGAGACCGAGGCAGAGGTGGCCGCCGAGGTCGCCGCCCCGGTGGCGCTGCCCGAGCCGGAGTTCGTCCCGGACGAGGAGCTGTACAGCAGCCCGGCCGAGGCCGAGGCCGCCGTGCGCGGCCGTGGCCGTCGCCGTGCGACCCGCAAGGTGTCGGCCCCGGCCGGCGCCCCGAAGGCCGCGGCCGAGCCGGTCGTCGAGCCGGAGCCGGTGGCGAAGCCGGAACCGGTCGCCGTGGAGCCGGAGCCGGTCGTGGCGGCCGAGCCGGTCGACGCGTCGCCGGTGGCCGAGGAGACCCCCGTGGAGGCCCCGCAGGGCCGTACGCGGCGCAGGGCGACCCGGAAGGCGACCGCCCCGGCGGGCGCCCCGAAGGCCGCTGCCGAGCCGGTCGTCGTCGAGGAGACCGCCGAGCAGGCCGTACCGGAGCAGGCCGCCGAGCCGGCTCCGCAGGCCGAGGAGGCGCCCGTCGTCGAGGCCCCGAAGGCCGAGGCCGCGCCCGAGGAGGTGGCCCCCGAGGCCGCCCCGCCGAGGGCCCGTCGCCGGGTGACCCGCAAGGTCACCGCCCCCGCGGGCTCGCCCGCCGGTGCGGACGGGGCGGAGGTCGTCGTGGTGACCGCCCCGAAGACCGAGCCGAAGCCGGACGCGGAGCCGGAGGCCGGCACCGAGTCGGCCGAGACCGTCGAAGAGGCGGCCCCGGCCAAGAAGACGGCCCGGAAGACCGCCAAGAAGGCCACGGCCAAGAAGGCGGCGACGAAGAAGACGGCCGCGAAGAAGACCGCTGCCAAGAAGACCGCCGCGAAGAAGACGACGGCCAAGAAGGCGGCGAAGGCCGCCGTCCCGGCCGACGCCGAGAGCTGACCGGCGGCCGGAACACGACGAAGGGGTGCGGGTCCCTCGGGGCCCGCACCCCCTTCGCGTGCGGTGGCACGGGGGAACGCATCACCCTGGCCTTAACCCCCACGAAACCCCCCGTGAAAACCCTGATAATGTGACGCGGCTGCCGTCTGACAAGCTGATTCCGAGAAGGCTGATCGGGCGCGTCGGCCCACTTCAGGCAGGATCAAAAAGCCTCTTTGCCCTGGGTGTGCTACTCCCGGGGTAAAAGGGCGTTTTGTGCACAATGTTTTGGTACAGAATCGGCCATGCGCCGGGGCGGCGGAGCCTCATCCGACATTCGCAGGCCCTTGGAGCCATCGCCTCTCAAAGCTCTTGCGGTGTTCAAGGAGGGTGTCCATGTCGAGCGACAACAGGGGAATGATCCCTGCTGCCCGGCCAGTGATCGGCGAGGAAGAGATCGAGGCCGTGGTGCGCGTGCTGCGCAGCGGCCGCGTCGTACAGGGTCCGGAGGTCGCGGCCTTCGAGGAGGGCTTCTCGGAGCTGGTGGACGGGCGCCACTGCGTGGCGGTCAACTCCGGCACCTCCGCCCTCCACCTCCTGCTGCTCGCCCTCGGGGTCGGCCCCGGCGACGAGGTGATCGTCCCGTCGTTCTCCTTCGCGGCCTCCGCGAACGCGGTCCGCCTGGCGGGCGCCGACGTGGTCTTCGCGGACATCGAGCCGGGCAGCTTCGGTCTGGACCCGGCCGCCGTCGAGGCCGCCATCACGCCCCGGACGGCCGCGATCATGCCCGTCCACCTGTACGGCCACCCGGCCGCGATGGACGCGCTGATGCCGATCGCGCGGAAGCACGGGCTCGCGGTCGTCGAGGACGCCTGCCAGGCGCACACCGCGGCGGTGGGCGGGACGCCGGTCGGCGCCTTCGGCTCCGGCGGCACCTTCAGCTTCTACCCCACCAAGAACATGCACTCCCTCGAAGGAGGCATGGTCACCACCGCCGACGCCGAGGTCGCACGCACCCTCAGGCTGCTGCGCAATCAGGGCATGGAACAGCGGTACGCCAACGAGATCGTCGGCGCCAACATGCGCATGACCGATGTGTCCGCCGCCGTCGGGCGCGTACAGCTCGGGAAGGTGCACGGCTGGACCGAGCAGCGGCGCGCCAACGCCGCGTACCTCGACCAGCACATCAGCGCGCCCAACGTCACGGTTCCGCCTGTTGCCGAAGGCGCACGCCACGTTTACCACCAGTACACCATCCGGGTGCAGGGTGACCGGGACGCCGCCATGGCCAGGCTGAGCGAGGCGGGCATCGGCAACGCCGTGTACTACCCGACTCCGATCCACCGGCTGAAGCCGTACTGGGAGCCCGACCAGAAGGCGGGCCGGAACTGGGACCTGCCGCAGACCGAGCGGGCCGCCGCCGAGGTCGTCTCGTTGCCCGTGCACCCCTCGCTGACGACGCAGGACCTGGAGCGCATCGTCACCGCCGTGAACTCGCTGGGAGAAATGCAGTGACCGCAGGACTGAGAGCGGGCCTGGTCGGCCTGGGCTCGATGGGCCGCCACCACGCCCGTGTGCTGGCCGGTCTGGAGGACGTGCAGCTGGTCGGCGTCGTCGACCCGATGGGGGACAAGAACGGCTGGGCCCAGGGCGCCCCCGTGCTGTCCACGGTCGACGAGCTCATCTCCCTCGGCATCGACTACGCGGTCGTGGCCTGCCCCACCGCCCTGCACGAGGAAGTCGGCCTCCGCCTGGCCGAGGCCGGTGTCTGCGCGCTGATCGAGAAGCCGGTCGCGGACACGGTGGAAGGCGCCCGGCGCCTGGTCGAGGCCTTCGAGTCGCGCGGCCTGGTGGCCGGCGTCGGCCACATCGAGCGCTGCAACCCGGCGCTGCGGTCGATGCGTGCCCGGCTGGAGGCGGGCGAGCTGGGCGAGGTGTTCCAGGTCGTCACCCGTCGGCAGGGCCCCTTCCCGCACCGGATCGCCGATGTCGGCGTGGTCAAGGACCTCGCCACCCACGACATCGACCTGACGGGCTGGGTGACGGGACAGACCTACACCTCGATCGCCGCCCACACCGTGTCGAAGTCCGGCCGTCCGCACGAGGACATGGTCTCCGCCGTGGGCCGGCTCTCCGACGGGACCATGGTCAACCACCTGGTCAACTGGCTGAGCCCGTTCAAGGAGCGGTTCACCTCCGTCACCGGCGAGCGCGGCACGTTCATCGCCGACACCCTCACCGCCGACCTCACCTTCCACTCGAACGCCGCGGTGACCACCGAGTGGGAGGCCCTCCAGGCCTTCCGCGGCGTCTCCGAGGGAGACATGATCCGTTACGCCATCCCCAAGCGCGAGCCGCTGCTGGTCGAGCACGAGCTCTTCAGGGACGCCGTGCGCGGCACCTCGAAGGACATCTGCACCCTGCGAGAGGGGCTCCGCACGGTCGAGGTGGCCGCGGCGGTACTGGAATCGGCGAAGAGCGGACGCACCGTCATGACCTCTGCGGGAGAACTGACCATCCATGGATCCTGAGAACATCACCACGCCGCGCCCCGGCAGCCGCGGCCGGATCGTCATGCTCGTCGACAACGGGGTGAACGGGGACTCCCGGGTCCAGAAGGAAGCGCGCTCCGCGGCCGAGGCGGGCTGGGACGTCATCCTGCTCGGCAAGTCCCCGGGCAAGGGCGAGCAGCACTGGATGCTCGGCGACGCGCAGGTCCGGCTGCTGAAGGTGCCCGGGCCGATGCAGCGCCGTCGGCACGAGTACCGGCGCGCCCCGCTGCGCGCCCCGCTGGCCTACCGGCCGGGCCCGCTCGCCGCCTACCGCAAGCAGAAGATGAAGGCGTGGCGGGCCGACCTCAACATCCGTCTCATCGAGGCGGGCGAGAACGGGTCGGCGCTGTCGAAGGCCCTGCTCCTTCCGGAGCGGGTCGGCGCGAAGGTGGCCTCCCGCTGGGTCGGTGTGCGTCTGCGGCGCACCCACGCCCTGGAGCAGCGGCGCAAGCGGATGGACTCCCCGCTGGATCGTTTCACCACCGCGTTCTGGCAGCGCGCGATGGGCAAGCGGGCCTGGCGGAAGCTCGACCCCTACCTCCTCGACCTCGACCTCGCCTACGGCAAGGTGATCGACGAGCTGAAGCCCGACCTGATCCACGCCAACGACTTCCGCATGCTGGGCATCGGTGCCCGGGCCGTGCTGCGGGCGCGCGCCGGGAAGCGGGACGTCAAGCTGGTCTGGGACGCTCACGAGTTCCTGCCCGGCATCAAGCCGTGGGACCCGCACCCCCGCTGGCACATCGCGCAGTGCCTGCACGAGCTGGCCTATTCCAAGTACGCCGACGCGGTGACCACCGTCTCGGCGACCCTCGCGGACATGCTGGTCGAGCGGCACGGACTGGCCGAGACGCCCGTGGTCGTGCTGAACGCCCCCGACGCGGAGATCTCGCCCGAGCAGGCCGCGGAACCGGTGCCCGACCTGCGCGAGCTGTGCGACATCGGCCCGGACGTCCCGCTCGCCGTCTACAGCGGCGCGGCGGCCCCGCAGCGCGGCCTGGACATCATGATCGAGGCGCTGCCGCAGCTGCCGGACATGCACGTGGCGTTCATCGTGCTGCGGCCGAACTCGCCGTACATGACGGGGCTGGCACAGCGCGCGGAGGAACTCGGGGTCGCCGACCGGGTGCACATCCTCCCGTACGTGCCGCACTACCAGGTGGTGCCCTTCCTGGCGGCGGCGGACCTCGGCGTCATCCCGATCCACCACTGGCCGAACCACGAGATCGCCCTCATCACCAAGTTCTTCGAGTACTCGCACGCCCGGCTGCCGTTCGTGGTCAGCGACGTGAAGACGATGGGGGACATGGTCGCCCAGACCGGCCAGGGAGAGGTCTTCAAGGCCGAGGACGTGGCGGACTACGTCCGTGCGGTGAAGGCGGTCCTCGCGGACCCGAAGAAGTACCGGGAGGTCTACGACCGCCCCGGCCTGCTCGACCAGTGGACCTGGGAAGCCCAGGCGGCGGCGCTCGACGCGGTGTACACGAAGCTGCTGCCCGGTAGTGAACGCGCATCCGTCGAGAGAGCCACCGAGGTGACCGTGTGACCGGAAGACCCGACGCCCCCGCTGTGCCCGACGTCACGGTCGTCGTGGCCGTGTACAACACGATGCCGTACCTCACCGAGTGCCTGAACTCGCTGGTGGGACAGTCCATCGGACTGGACCGGCTGGAGGTCGTCGCGGTCGACGACGGTTCGACGGACGACAGCGGCGCCGAGCTCGACCGGTTCGCCGAGCGCTTCCCCGACACGGTCAAGGTCGTCCACCAGGCGAACTCCGGCGGCCCCGCGATGCCGAGCAACCGGGCACTGGAACTCGCCACCGGCCGGTACGTCTACTTCATCGGCTCCGACGACTACCTCGGCGAGGAGGCGCTGGAGCGGATGGTGTCCTGCGCGGACGCCAACGGCTCCGACGTCGTCATCGGCAAGATGGTCGGTACCAACGGCCGGTACGTGCGCCAGTCGCTCTACAAGGCCAACGACCCCGACATCAGCCTCTACGGGCCCGAGCTGCCGTTCGCGCTGGCCAACACCAAGCTCTTCCGCCGCGACCTCGTGGAGCAGCACAAGCTGCGCTTCCCCGAGGACATGCCGGTCGGCAGCGACCAGCCCTTCACCATCGAGGCGTGCGTCCGCGCCCGCAAGATATCCGTGGTCGCCGACTACACCTGCTACTACGCGGTGAAGCGTGGGGACGCCAGCAACATCACCTACCGGGCCAACCACCTGGCGCGGCTGCGCTGCACCGCCGCGATCATGGACCGGACGGCGGAGCTGATCGAGGCCGGCCCGAAGCGGGACGCCGTCCTCAAGCGCCACTTCACCTGGGAGCTCTCCAAGCTCATCCAGGACGACTTCGTCGGGCTCGACGACGAGACGAAGCGGGACATCTGCGCGGGCATCACCCACCTCGCCGACACGTATCTGACGGATCCGCTGAGCGACTCGCTTCCCGTCAAACTGCGTGCCCGGCTCCGGCTCGCGCAGCGCGGCGCCGTCGATGAGCTCTGTCGCGCGATCACCGAGGAGGCCGAGCACGGCGCGCCGCCCTTCCACCTGGAGGACGGCCGGGCCTTCGCCCGCTACCCCGGTTTCCGCGACGCGGGCCTGGAACTGCCCGACCGCTGCTTCGAACTGGTCGGGGAGATCGTCCCGGGCCGGCTCGCCAACAAGACCGCGCTGGTCGATTCGGAATGGGTGCAGACCGGTGAGGACCTGGCACTGGCGCTGACGATACGGATCGGCGTCCTCGGGGACACCGGCTCCGCGGTCGTCCGCCTCGTCGAGGGGGCCATGCCCAAGAGCGCCGACAAGGCGCGCGCCCGACGCCTTCCGGACGGGCACGAACTGCCCCCGGCGCAGGGAGAGTTCACTCGGGAGATCGCGGACGACGGCAATGCCACCCTGCTGCGCGCCCGCATCCCGCTGGAGGCCCGCACCAGCAGGCGCGGGGTGCGCGTCTTCGTCGACGTGGCCGGAGGGACGTACGAGATCCCGGTGCGCGGCGACGGGCAGCCCATGCCGCTGGCCCGCAAATGGCACGGTGAGACGGACCCGTACCGTGCCACGGCGCGGCTCAACACCAAGGGGCGCATGGTGATCAGCACCGGCCCGCTCCACCCGCCCAAGAAATCGCTGGGTTCGCGGCTGCGATCCCGGCTGATCGGTGCCAAGCGCTCCAAGAGGAAGTAACTCATGAACATCTGTGTAGTCGCCCTGGGCAAGATCGGCCTGCCGCTGGCCGTGCAGTTCGCCGCCAAGGGCCACCGGGTGATCGGCGCCGACGTCAACGAGAAGGTCGTCGAGCTGGTCAACGCCGGTGTCGAACCGTTCCCCGGCGAGCACGACCTCGACGTCAAGCTCAAGGAGACCGTCGAGGCGGGCCTGCTCACCGCGACGACGGACACCGCGGCCGCGGTCGCGCAGTCCGAGGCCGTCGTGGTCGTGGTCCCGCTCTTCGTGGACGCGGAGGGCACTCCGGACTTCGGCTGGATGGACTCCGCGACGAGGGCGATCGCGGCCGGCCTCAAGCCGGGCACCCTCGTCAGCTACGAGACCACGCTCCCGGTCGGCACCACCCGTACCCGCTGGGCGCCGATGCTCGAAGAGGGATCCGGCCTCAGGGCCGGTGAGGACTTCCACCTGGTGTTCTCCCCGGAGCGGGTGCTCACCGGCCGGGTCTTCGCGGACCTGCGCCGCTACCCGAAGCTGGTCGGCGGAATCGACGAGGCGTCGGCCGAGCACGGTGTGTCGTTCTACGAGTCGGTCCTGGACTTCGACGACCGTGACGACCTGCCGCGCCCCAACGGCGTCTGGGACCTGGGCACCGCCGAGGCGTCCGAGCTGGCCAAGCTCGCCGAGACCACCTACCGCGACGTCAACATCGGCCTGGCGAACCAGTTCGCCCGCTTCGCCGACCAGCAGAACATCGACGTCCTCAAGGTCATCGAGGCGTGCAACTCGCAGCCCTACAGCCACATCCACCAGCCGGGCATCGCCGTCGGTGGCCACTGCATCCCGATCTACCCGCGGATGTACCTCTGGAACGACCCGTCGGCGACCGTGGTGCGTTCGGCGCGCGAGGCCAACGCGGCCATGCCCGAGTACGCGGTCGACCTGCTCGCCGCCGCCTACGGCGACCTGGAGGGCGCGGGTGTGCTGGTGCTGGGCGCGGCCTACCGCGGCGGCGTGAAGGAGACGGCCTTCTCCGGTGTCTTCCCGACCGTCGAGGCGCTCAAGGCACGCGGCGCGGTGCCGTTCGTCTCCGACCCGATGTACACGGCCGAGGAGCTGGCCGCGCACGGTCTCGTCCCGCACGAGGGCCAGACCGTCACCGCCGCGATCCTCCAGGCCGACCACGCCGAGTACCGCGAGCTGGCCGCCGCAGACCTCCCGGACGTCCGCGTCCTGGTCGACGGCCGTCGCACCACGGACCCGGCCCGCTGGGAGGGCGTCCGCCGCGTGGTCATCGGCGGCTGATCCCCGTACGCGCAGGGGCCCGGCCCGACCACCTCGATGGTCGGACCGGGCCCCCTCGTGCGTCCTGCCCAGGGCCGGCCTCGACGAGCCCACGACCCGGGGAACGGCGGAGAACCGGATCCCCCGGTCGTGGTGGCCTCACCCGCGGCGGTCGGTGGTGTCCCGGTTCCCCGGGCCCGCGCCGGTGGCACCGGCTGTCGCGGGCGGGTCCGTCACGTCGCGGTCCGTGCCCAGCAGCAGGTGGTCGTAGTCGTCCCGCACGATCTCCCAGTCCCAGGTGGAAAGGGCGTGGCGGGACGCCTCGCGCCCGGCTGCGGCCCGGACCTCCTCGGACGCGGTGAGGGAGAATATGCGGTCGGCGGCCTGCTGCGGGGTGGTGACGACCCAGTCCTCGGGGAAGAGGGTGCGCGTGCTGTGCGGGCGCCCGGCCACGAACGGCCAGTCCCGGACGACGGGCACGGCGCCGGACGCCGCCCCCTCCATCAGGCCGACGTGGCAGCCCTCGCGGACGGAGCTGCTGAGGATCACCCCCACTCCGGCGAGCACCCCGGCCACGTCGTCGCTCGGCCCGAGCCTGTGCACCGCACCCGAAGGCTCCAACTCGGCCAGTTCCTTCTCCAGAGCCGCGTGGTAGGCGCCGGCCGCGGGGCTCGGCGCCGGGTTGATGCCGTCACCGACCATCAGCAGGCGGTAGCGCTCGTCCCGGGCCCGGAGCAGCCGGAGCACATCCAGGGCCCAGCGCGGGTCCTTGGCGATCTGTCCGATCCCCACCAGGCCCACGGTGAACCGCGCGTCGTCGTTCTTGGGCCGGTCGAACCGGCGCAGATCCAGCGCGTTGTGCAGGAAGTGCAGGCGCGGCGCGTCATCGGCGAGCAGCCGGGGGACGGCGGCGGTGGTCATCTCCCGCATGTGCTCCGCGATGAAGACGATGTCGTCGACCCGGGAGAAGTCCATGATGTGCGGCCAGTAGGTGAACGACTCGTACTTGTGGAGCCGGACCACGACCCGGGTGCTGCCGGGGTCGACCAAGGTCATGAACGCGGCGGCCAGGGAGCACCATTCGACGAAGACCGTGTCCGCCCAGTCCAGATGGGGCCGGAGTGCCGCCTCCACCGCGGCTCCGTACGCGGCCTGGCCCCCGAGCGGCAGCTCGATCATCCGCTGGAGACCCTTGGCCAGCGGCGCGAGCTCGGGGTCGGCCGCCAGGTCCAGGGTGCGCAGCTCGACACCGGGATGATTCGCGTAGCGCTCGGTGAGCAGACCCAAGAAGTTGGCGTTGGCCCGGTTCACCACCAGCAGCCGCAACGGCCGGTCGGCCGGGGGAGCGGCGGGGGGCGTCTTCCGGCCGCGGGGCGCGGCCACCGCGCGGGCGGTGGCGCTGGACCGCAGCCGGGCGGTGAAGCCGGCTGGGTCGTCGGAGAGGGGGGAGTGGAGCCGGTCGATGTGCGGGACCCGGTGGAAGGCCAGCAGCAGTGCCCGGGTGAGGGACGCCGCGGCCTCCTTCCGGAGGCCCGCCTTCAGCTGGGTGTCCGCGCAGGCCAGCTCGGCGCCGTAGGCCTGGACGAGGTGGCGGGGGGTGAGGCCCCGGCCGAGTTGGGCGTCGGCCGCCTCGCCCAGCAGATCCGCCCTGAGCCGACGGTCCCGGACGCGTTGCGCGCAGACCCCCAGGACCCGCTCGGCGATGGATGGCCGATCGGCGCGGGCCAGCCGGGCGACTGCGCGGCGGCCAACTTTGGCCAGGAGTGCATCGGGGATCTGTGGTCTTGGCACGGTTCGGCTCCACTGTCTCGGTAGAAAATGGACCGTACGATCAAATGCCAGTCAGGGAAAGTCGCGAACAGCCTTGTAATCAAGGGGTGTCACAGGGTCACCGGTGTTCACGGGAGAAGCCCGCGGAAGATGGTGGTCCGGCTCGCGGAGATCCGATGCGACCACCCTGGGCGACCCCACCACCTTGCCCGTCACCGCGCCGCTGCCGGCCACCCGGCAGGGAACGCGATCCTTCGCTCCGACCGCGGGCGGCAACGCACGTCCCGTCAATTCCACTCGCCGCCGGGCGCGTCGGACATCCGGCGGAGCGCCGGACACGCCGGTTCGTGTTTCGGCCACGCCGTAGCGGCCGGCTTCTTCGCAGTCCTGGAAGCGAAGACCGGTACGACCGTCCGGGAAACCCGGGCGCAGGCTCGGCAGGACGTTTTCCGGCAGCTCGCGGAACGCGCCCACGACGACCACGTCGCCTCTCTCGGCCGCGGACGCTTCAACGACGGCGGCCCCGACGCGTCTCCGCACCGGGGCCGCCTCGTAGGGCTTTCGCGGGGTTACGCGGTGTGCTCCGTCAGTACCCCGTCCTTCTCCTCGTACAGCGCACCGGTCTGCGGGCATTCCCAGATGCCCTGCTCGCCCTCGCGTTCCACGAGCTTCACGCCGGTGTGGCCGACCCAGCCGATCTGCCGGGCCGGGACGCCGACCACCAGGGCGAAGTCGGGGACGTCCTTGGTGACCACGGCGCCGGCCGCGACCATGGCCCAGCGGCCGATGTGGACCGGGGCGACGGCGACGGAGCGGGCACCCAGGGACGCGCCCTCGGCGATCTTCACGCCCACGGCCTCCCAGTCGCCGCCGCGCTTCTGCTTGCCGTCGGGGTCGACGGAGCGCGGGTTGTGGTCGTTGGTGAGGACGACCGAGGGGCCGATGAAGACGCCGTCGGCGAGTTCGGCGGGTTCGTAGACGAGTGCGTAGTTCTGGATCTTGACGTTGTCGCCGATCCGGACGCCTGTGCCGACGTAGGCGCCGCGTCCGACCACACAACCCTCGCCGAGCCGGGCCCGCTCGCGGATCTGGGCGAGTTCCCAGACGCTGCTGCCGGTGCCGATCTCGGCGGTCTCGTCGACCTGGGCGGTGGGCTGGACTCTGTAGTTCACTGAACGTCTGCCTTTCGGAGTGGGACCTCGCGCGGCGAGCCTACGACCTGGCACGACGCGAGCCCGCCCGAGGCGTCCGACAGCGGCCCGGTTTGACCGGCCGAAGTCGGCCCCGTAACCTTGTCCATCGGCGTGTTTCCCATGCGCGCCTTCCCCTGAGCACATTCCTTCCGGCGGATTCGTCCGCCTGGAGAGGCCGCTCATCCTTCCGGATCGTCGCGGGCCCCGGCCTGCGCGGGCGGCTGGCATCAGGGGCTCCGTTCCGAGCGAGAGAGAGATCCGCGTGTACGCCATCGTGCGCAGCGGTGGCCGCCAGCACAAGGTTGCTGTCGGTGACATCGTTGAGGTTGACAAGATTTCCACTGCCAAGGTTGGCGACACGGTCGAGCTCTCGACCCTGCTCGTGGTCGACGGCGACGCCGTGACCAGCGACCCGTGGGTTCTGGCCGGCATCAAGGTCCAGGCCGAGGTCGTGGACCACCACAAGGGCGCGAAGATCGACATCCTTCGCTACAAGAACAAGACCGGCTACCGCCGTCGCCAGGGTCACCGTCAGCAGTACACGGCGATCAAGGTCACCGGTATCCCCGCGGCTGCGAAGTAAGGGACTGAGGAGACATGGCACACAAGAAGGGCGCATCGTCCACCCGGAACGGGCGCGATTCCAACGCTCAGCGGCTCGGCGTGAAGCGCTTCGGCGGTCAGGCCGTCAACGCCGGTGAGATCCTGGTCCGCCAGCGCGGCACCCACTTCCACCCGGGCACGGGCGTCGGCCGTGGCGGCGACGACACGCTGTTCGCACTCGCCGCCGGTGCGGTCGAGTTCGGCACGCACCGTGGCCGCAAGGTCGTGAACATCGTTCCGATCGCCGGCTGATTTCCGGCGCTCGTCGAGCGGTTTCTGCGGAGGCGGACCTCACTTCCCGTACGGGAAGCGGGTCCGCCTCTCGCGTGTTTCTCCCATGAGAAACGGCTTCCCACAGCAGTACGGCACGGGCTGGCGGGCGGCACGAGTGAGACATTTCTGCATGTATGTAACTGGAGGTTCCCACCATGACCACCTTCGTGGACCGCGTCGAGCTGCACGTCGCCGCGGGTAACGGAGGCCACGGCTGCGCCTCCGTACACCGTGAGAAGTTCAAACCGCTCGGCGGCCCGGACGGCGGCAACGGCGGCCGCGGCGGCGATGTGACCCTGGTCGTCGACCAGGCGATCACCACGCTCCTCGACTACCACCACCACCCCCACCGCAAGGCCACCAACGGCCAGCCCGGCGCGGGCGACCACCGCTCCGGCAAGGACGGCCAGGACCTGGTCCTGCCGGTGCCCGACGGCACGGTCGTGCTCGACCGCAACGGCGAGGTGCTCGCCGACCTGGTCGGCCAGGGCACCACGTTCGTCGCCGGTCAGGGCGGCCGCGGCGGCCTCGGCAACGCGGCGCTGGCCTCCGCCCGGCGCAAGGCCCCCGGCTTCGCGCTGCTCGGCGAGCCCGGCGAGTCCCGGGACATCGTCCTGGAGCTCAAGACCGTCGCCGACGTCGCGCTGGTCGGCTACCCGAGCGCGGGCAAGTCCTCGCTGATCTCCGTCCTGTCCGCGGCCAAGCCGAAGATCGCCGACTACCCCTTCACGACCCTCGTCCCGAACCTCGGCGTGGTCACCGCGGGCAGCACCGTGTACACCGTCGCCGACGTGCCGGGCCTGATCCCCGGCGCCAGCCAGGGACGCGGCCTGGGCCTGGAGTTCCTGCGGCACGTGGAGCGCTGCTCGGTGCTGGTGCACGTGCTGGACACCGCGACGCTGGAGTCGGACCGCGACCCGGTCTCCGACCTCGACATCATCGAGGAGGAGCTGAAGCAGTACGGCGGTCTGGAGGACCGGCCCCGCATCGTCGTCCTCAACAAGATCGACATCCCGGACGGCCAGGACCTCGCCGACATGATCCGGCCGGACCTGGAGGAGCGCGGCTACCGCGTCTTCGAGGTGTCCGCCGTGGCCCGCACCGGCCTGAAGGAGCTCTCCTACGCGCTCGCGGGCATCATCGCCGAGACGCGCGCGGCCAAGCCCGTGGAGGTGGCGACCCGCATCGTCATCCGCCCGAAGGCCGTCGATGACGCGGGCTTCACCGTCACCAGGGAGGGTGACGACCTCTACCGGGTGCGCGGCGAGAAGCCGGAGCGCTGGGTGCGCCAGACCGACTTCAACAACGACGAGGCCGTCGGCTACCTCGCGGACCGGCTCAACCGCCTCGGCGTCGAGGACGAGCTGATGAAGGCCGGTGCCCGGGCGGGCGACGGCGTGGCCATCGGCGCCGAGGACAACGCCGTCGTCTTCGACTGGGAGCCGACCATGGCCGCGGGCGCGGAGATGCTCGGCCGCCGGGGCGAGGACCACCGGCTGGAGGCGCCGCGCCCGGCGGCGCAGCGCCGCCGCGACCGCGAGGCGGAACGCGACGAGGCGCAGCGCGAGTTCGACGACTTCAACCCGTTCTGATCCGGTCGGGCTGGGTCCGGTCGGCCGTGCGGGCCCGCACGGCCGACCGAAGCGCGTTTCTCATGTCACACGTCCGAGGGAACCAAACCTGCTCAGGAGTGATTCATGCCGCTCGGGTCTGTGGCATCGGTCACCCGGTCAGGAAGCGTCAGTTCCGGTATTCGCCCTGATCGCAGGGCGACACAAGGTTTCGTCGCGGCGTGCAGTGGCCGACGTCCACCTTGCGAGACGGTAACGGAGAGTGCAACCATCGCTGTATCTCCCAGCCCTCGCAAGGTAGGTCGTCTGTGTCTGCTCAGCACATAGCCAAAGCCCGAACCACAGCAGTCGTGCTCGCCGGCGGTACCGGCCAGCGCGTGGGTCTGTCGATCCCCAAGCAGCTGCTGAAGATCGCAGGCAAGGCCGTCATCGAGCACACGCTGTCGATCTTCCAGCAGGCCGACTCCATCGACGACGTCATCGTGCTGATGGCGCCGGGCTACGTGCCCGACGTGGAGAAGATCGTCGCGAAGGCCGGACTGACCAAGGTCACCAAGGTGATCGAGGGCGGCGCCACGCGCAACGAGACCACCGAGCGCGCCATCGCGGCCCTCGGCGAGGGCCTGGCCGAGGGCGAGGACCGCAACGTCCTCTTCCACGACGCCGTGCGCCCGTTGCTCTCGCAGCGCGTCATCAAGGACTGCGTCGACGCCCTCGACCGCTACCAGGCGGTCGACGTCGCCATCCCGTCCGCGGACACGATCATCGTGACCCGCACCCACGGCGGCGACGGCGAGTTCATCACCGACGTGCCCGACCGCTCCCGGCTGCGCCGCGGCCAGACGCCGCAGGCATTCAAGCTCTCCACCATCCGCCGGGCCTACGAGGTCGCCGCCGGCGATCCGAACTTCCAGGCCACCGACGACTGCTCGGTCGTGCTGAAGTACCTGCCCGACGTGCCGATCTACGTCGTGGCGGGCGACGAGTACAACATGAAGGTCACCCAGCCGGTCGACGTCTTCATCGCGGACAAGCTGTTCCAGCTGGCCTCCACGGCAGTCCCGCAGCCGACCGACGACGCCGCCTACCGCGAGCTGCTCGCCGGCAAGACCCTTGTCGTCTTCGGCGGTTCGTACGGCATCGGCGCGGACATCGCGTCGCTCGCCGAGTCCTACGGCGCCACCGTCTACGCCCTGGGCCGTTCCACCACGGGTACGCACGTGGAGAACCCGGAGCACATCGACGACGCGCTCTCCAAGGCGTACGCGGACACCGGCCGCGTCGACTACGTGATCAACACCGCGGGCGTGCTCCGCATCGGCAAGCTCGCCGAGACGGACAACACGACCATCCAGGAAGCGCTCAACGTCAACTACCTGGCACCCGTTCAGATCGCCCGGGCCGCGTACAAGTATCTCGCCGAGACCAAGGGGCAGTTGCTGCTCTACACCTCCAGCAGCTACACCCGGGGCCGCGCGGAGTACAGCCTCTACTCGTCGACCAAGGCGGCCATGGTCAACCTCACCCAGGCGCTCGCGGACGAGTGGGCGGCCGACGGGGTGCGGGTGAACTGCGTGAACCCCGAGCGCACCGCCACCCCGATGCGCACCAAGGCGTTCGGTGAGGAGCCCGCGGGCACGCTGCTCTCCTCCGAGGCGGTCGCCAGGACCTCGCTCGACGTGCTGCTCTCCGAGATGACCGGTCACGTCATCGACGTGCGCCAGCAGGACCCGACCCGCGGCGCCTCCGAGGCGTCCGGTTTCGAACAGGCCCTTGCCGCCGTCCTGGACCGACAGGCCGATGTGTAATACTGCTTGACAATCGATTATTCGGACCCCTGCAGTCGTCAAACGCGACCACAGGGGTCCGAATTCGTGAAGCTCTGCCTTCACATTCCCCTCGTAAAGTAAAAAAGTCGGCACCCTCGGGAGCGGTACTTCGTGATTTCGAAAGCCATGCGCTTGGCTCGGGTGGGCAGCGGTTCGGAGCTGGTCGCCGCGCTCCTGATGGCTCTGGGGTTCCCGTGCATAATGCTCGCGGCAATACTCCCCAATCTCTGGTTCTTCGCCGGGGCCGCTGCGGTCACCTATCTCGCGGACCGGTATCTGCACCACTGCGGCAGCTACCTCATCAACCGGCTCACCGCGATCCGGGCCGGACTTTCGATCCGCTTCCTGGTCCGCCAGCTGCTGCTCATCCTGCTGCTCTCCCGCATGGGATTCGGCGAGGAGCCGCTCTTCTACGTGACGGTCGCCTGCCTGCTGGCGTTCTACGGGCTCCAGGCACCGCAGAGCGCGATCGTCACGCTGATCAGGCTGCGCCGCAAGCTGCCGGTGGTCACCCGCAACGTCGACCTCGAACGGGTCCGGATTCCTGACGCCCCGTCGCTGCTGCTGATGAACCGTCCTGCGGAGAAGATGCTCCACCTGGACGTCTTCGCGATCGCCGGCGTACTGATCGCGGCCGAGACCGGCACGGACGCCATCGCCTACGCGGGCCTCGGCCTGACGCTGCTGCTGGCGCTCGGCTACCTGCTGCTGCTCCTGCCCTACATCCGCCCGAAGCAGCTCGTGGGCTCCGCGGACAAGGTACTGAGTGCGGTGGACGCCTGGCTGGGCGAGTACAAGCCCACCGTGGTCCTCTACTTCTCGGGTTCCAAGGAGTCGGCCTACCAGGCCAACATGTGGCTGGAGACCATGGCGCAGGTCGAGGGCCGGCCGATGATCCTGCTGCGCGAGCGCAACATCCTGCCGCAGCTCGCCGAGACCTCGGTGCCGGTGCTCTGCGTTCCCGGTGGCGTGCACCTGATGAACCTGAACCTCTCGTCGGTGCGGGTCGCGCTCTACGCGGCCAACGTCGGCAAGAACATCCACCTGCTCCGGGTGCCGACCATGAAGCACGTCTTCATCGGCCACGGCGACAGCGACAAGATCGCCAGCGTCAACCCGTACAGCAAGGTCTACGACGAGGTGTGGACCGCGGGCCGGGCCGGCCGCGACCGTTACGCGCTGGCCGACGTCGGCGTGCGCGACGAGGACATCGTGGAGGTGGGCCGCCCGCAGCTGGCCACCATCCAGTCGTGGACCGGTACGCAGCGCAACCCGATCCCGACCGTGCTGTACGCCCCCACCTGGGAGGGCTGGGACGACAACCCGGGCAACACCTCCCTGCTGCTGGCCGGCGAGAACATCGTCCGGCGGCTGCTGGAGGCCGAGCGGCCGGTCCGGCTGCTGTACAAGCCGCACCCCTTCACCGGCACCCGCAGCGCCAAGGCCAAGGCGGTGCACCAGCGCATCACCGCGATGATCGAGCAGGCCGCCGCCGCACGGGCCACCGACCCCCGGTGGGCCGAGCAGACGGCTGCCGGGCAGGGCGAGCGGGCCGAGGCGCGGGCCGAGATGGCCCGTATCGAGGCACGCCTGGCCGAGCTGGCCGCCGGCGGCGCGCGCGTTGCCCGGGACGAGGCGGAGCTGTCCCGGGACTCGTTGGCCGACCCGGCCCGCGAAGCCGAGACCGCCCGGCTCAAGAACGAGTGGAACGCGGCGTCCTGGCGCTCGCAGGGCTGGTGGGAGCACCGGGTCATCACCGGTGCGCAGATGCGGCTGTACGACTGCTTCAACGAGTCGGACGCCATGGTCTCGGACATCTCCAGCGTGGTGTCCGACTTCATCGCGAGCGGCAAGCCCTACGCGGTCACGGACTCGGCCGAGCTGGGCGAGGAGGAGTTCCGCCGGCAGAACACCGCGGTGCGTGCCGCGGTGATCCTCTCCAACTCGGCGGCCGAGCTGGACGAGCTGCTCGCCGCGGTGACGGATCCGGCCTCGGACGCGCTGGCGGATGCCCGCCGGGAGCTGAAGCAGTACCTCCTCGGCCCGGACGAGCCCACCTCGATGGTGCAGTTCAACACGGCGGTGAAGGAACTGGCGGCCAGGTCGGAGGCCCGGAACGTCGGGGTGAGCAAGAGCCTGGGCGCACCGGTGAGTGGCTGAAAGTCAACCATCTGCATTACATGATTGAGCAAGGCCCGGCATAGCCCTCAAAGGGTTGTGCCGGGCCTTTGTGATGAGTGTCACCATTTGGCCGTGTGGCGTGGGACAACCAACGGGTGGGTCCGGCTGTCTTCTGTTTGTGTGAACGAGACGCAAATTCCTGACGTGACCGTGGTTGTCGGCGCATATGAGGCAATGCCCTATCTCATTCGCTGTCTCGAATCGGTGGAGGCGCAGACCATCGGCGCCGACCGGATCGAAATTGTCGCGGTCGACGACGGCTCCACCGATGGCACGGGGGAGTACCTGGAGGAGTTCGCGGCCAGATCGAAGGTCCCGACCAGAGTGGTCAGGCAGAAGAATTCCGGTGGACCCAGCGGCCCGCGGAATGTGGGCATCGGTATGGCCCGCGGCCGTTACGTCTTCTTCCTGGACGCGGACGACTACTTTGGCGACGAGGCCCTGGAACGGATGGTGGCCATGGCGGACCGGGCCGGCACCGATGTGGTGCTCGGCAAGGTGGTCGGCGTGAACAGGGGGGCGCCCCAGTCCATGTGGCGGGCCACGAAGGAACGCGTCGACGTCTACAACTCCAAGGTCATTTACACGCTGAGTGCCCAGAAGCTCTTCCGGCGCGAACTCCTGGAACGTCTCTCCCTGCGGTTCGACGAGAATCTCAGGACCGGTGAGGACGCCCTCTTCACCATGGAGGCGTATCTGCGCGGGTCCGGCGTCTCGGTGATCTCCAATTACGTCTGCTATTACCTGGTGGGACGTGAGGACGGGAAGCACGTCACCAAGAGCGGCAACTACGAATGGCGTTTCGACTCGATGCGCGCCATGATGGCGCTCATTCACCGTCTCGAACCCGCGGGGCCGAAGCGGGATTTCCTGATGGTCCGGCCCTTCACGGTCGGAATGCTCCAGCAGTTCGGCCCCGTCGTGCTGAGGGAATCCGAGGAAGTCCGCCGGCACAAGATGGAACTCGCGGCTCCGCTGATGGCCACGTACTGGGACGACGGCGTGGCCCGGCTGATCAAGGTGTCGGAGCGGCTGCGCCTGGCCTGTGTGGCGCTGGGCAGGACGGACCTGCTCGTCGAGATGGTGCGCTACATCCGGGCGAAGACGGTTCCGGACGTGGTCGCCTCGCGCGACGGCCGGACGCTCTACCTCGCGTACCCGCACTTCCGCGACAAGTCGGCCGGACTGGCCGATTCCAACTACGAGGTCACGGTGCCGGACTGGCACGACGGCAAGCGCATCGACCGGCCGAAGGTCGCCGCCCGTCGGGCCTCGCTGTCCCGGCGGGTGGTCCGCAGGATGCGCCGTGACATGCGGCGTTGGAAGGAAAAGCTGAACGCAGGGTGACGAACACTCGTGCACCGTGCGCATCCCCGGGGGTCCATAAGACGGATTCACCGGATATCAGGCAGGGAAGCTCAGTAAAATCGGTCGGGCGGTATGCCCGCGACAGGACCGACAGATCGTTATGGGGACTGCTCACGTGAAGGCTCTCGTACTATCCGGAGGGGCCGGCACCCGCCTGCGTCCCATCACGCACACCTCGGCCAAACAGCTGGTGCCCGTGGCGAACAAGCCCGTGCTGTTCTACGGCCTGGAAGCCCTCGCGGAAGCGGGCATCACCGAGGTCGGCATCATCGTGGGCGACACCGCGCCCGAGATCCGCGAGGCGGTCGGCGACGGTTCCGCGCTCGGCATCGAGGTCACGTACATCCCGCAGGAGGAGCCGCTCGGCCTCGCCCACGCGGTGCTGATCGCCCGGGACTTCCTGGGCGACGACGACTTCGTCATGTACCTCGGCGACAACTTCATCGTCGGCGGGATCACCGGGCTGGTGGACGAGTTCCGCTCGGACCGGCCCGACGCGCAGATCCTGCTGACCCAGGTGCCCAACCCGACCTCCTTCGGCGTCGCGGAACTCGACGCCTCGGGCCGGGTGGTGGCCCTGGAGGAGAAGCCGAAGGAGCCCAAGAGCGACCTGGCGCTCGTCGGCGTCTACCTCTTCACCCCCGCCATCCACGAGGCCGTCCGCTCGATCGAGCCGTCCTGGCGCGGCGAGCTGGAGATCACGCACGCCATCCAGTGGCTGATCGACCAGAAGTGCGACGTGCGGTCCACCACGATCCGCGGCTACTGGAAGGACACCGGCAACGTCACCGACATGCTGGAGGTCAACCGGACCGTCCTGGAGGCCGTCGAGCCGTGCCAGGAGGGCGCCGAAGTCGACGAGGACAGCGAGATCATCGGCCGGGTCCGGATCGAGCCGGGCGCCAAGGTCAGCGGCAGCCGGATCGTCGGGCCCGCGATCATCGGCGCCCGTTCGGTGATCAGCGGCGCCTACGTGGGGCCGTTCACCTCGGTCTCGGAGGACGTCCGTATCGAGGACAGTGAGATCGAGTACTCCATCGTCCTGCGGGGCGCCTCCATCGCGGGTGTCCGCCGCGTCGAGGCGTCGCTCATCGGCCGCGACGTCGAGGTGACCCCCGCCCCCCGTTCCCCGTCCGCCCACCGACTCGTGCTCGGCGACCACAGCAAGGTGCAGATCTCCTCATGACCACCAACATCCTGGTGACCGGCGGTGCCGGCTTCATCGGCTCGCACTACGTCCGTACGGTGCTCGGCCCCCAGGGCCCCGGCGACGTCGCCGTCACCGTGCTCGACAAGCTCACCTACGCGGGCAACCCGGCCAACCTCGACGAGGTGCGCGACCACCCCGGCTTCAGGTTCGTCCAGGGCGACATCTGCGACCCGGAGCTGGTCGCCAAGCTGATGGCCGAGCACGACCAGGTGGTGCACTTCGCCGCCGAGTCCCACGTGGACCGTTCCATCGACGGCGGCGCGGAGTTCGTCCGCACCAACGTCGTGGGCACCCACACCCTGATCCACGCCGCGCACCTGGCCGGCGTCAAGACCTTCGTGCACATCTCCACCGACGAGGTCTACGGCTCGATCGACGAGGGCTCCTGGCCCGAGACCCACCCGCTCGCGCCCAACTCGCCGTACTCCGCGGCCAAGGCGTCCAGCGACCTGATCGCGCTCTCGTACCACCGCACCCACGGCCTCGACGTGCGGGTGACCCGCTGCTCCAACAACTACGGGCACCACCACTTCCCCGAGAAGGTCATCCCGCTCTTCGTCACCAACCTGCTGGACGGCGGCACCGTCCCGCTCTACGGCGACGGCGCCAACGTCCGCGACTGGCTGCACATCGACGACCACGTCCAGGGCATCGAGCTGGTCCGCACCAAGGGCCGGGCCGGCGAGGTCTACAACATCGGCGGCGGCACCGAGCTCTCCAACAAGGAGCTCACCCAGCTGCTGCTGGACGCCTGCGGCGCCGACTGGGACACCAGCGTCACCTACGTCGAGGACCGCAAGGGCCACGACCGCCGCTACTCCGTCGACTGCACCAAGATCCGCGAGGAGCTGGGCTACGAGCCCCGCAAGGACTTCCGCACCGGCCTCGCCGAGACCGTGCAGTGGTACCGCGACAACCGCGCCTGGTGGGAGCCGCTGAAGGAGAGGGCCGCCCTGTGAGCGCCGTCTGGCTGGTCACCGGCGCCGGCGGGATGCTGGGCGGGGACGTCCTGACCCGGCTCGCCGCCGAGGACGTCACCGCGGTCGCCGCGGACCGGGCGGCCGTCGACGTCGCCGACCCCGCGTCGGTGCGCGCGGCCTTCGAGGAGCACCGTCCCGCCGTCGTGGTGAACTGCGCCGCCTGGACCGCGGTCGACGACGCCGAATCCCAGGAGGACGCCGCGCTGCGGGTCAACGGCACGGGCCCGGCCGTCCTGGCCGAGGCGTGCCGCGAGTACGGCGCCGTGCTCCTCCAGGTCTCCACCGACTACGTCTTCGCCGGCGACGGCGAGAAGCCGTACGCCGAGGACGACCCGACCGGACCGCGCAGCGCCTACGGCCGCACCAAGCTGGCCGGCGAGCGGGCCGTGCTGAGCACCCTGCCGGACACCGGCTACGTGGTCCGCACGGCCTGGCTGTACGGCGCGGGCGGCGGCAACTTCGTCCGTACGATGATCAAGCTGGAGGGCGTCAAGGACACCCTCGACGTGGTGGACGACCAGCGCGGTCAGCCCACCTGGACCGTCGACCTGGCCGACCGGCTGGTCCGGCTCGGACTGGCCGCCCTCGCGGGCACCGCCCCCGCCGGCGTCTACCACGGCACCAGCGGCGGCGAGACCACCTGGTTCGGCTTCACCCGGGAGATCTTCCGGCTCCTGGGCACCGACCCGGCCCGCGTCCGCCCCACGACCAGCGAGGCGTTCGTGCGGCCGGCCCCCCGGCCCGCGTACAGCGTGCTGGGCCACGACGGCTGGGCACGGGCCGGGATCGAACCGGTCCGGGACTGGCGGGAGGCACTGGAGGAGGCATTCCCGGCGCTCCTCGCGGCCGAGCGGCCGTGATCACGAATTGACCACCTTCGTGGTCAAGTTCCGTCGAATTTCAAAGATGTTCACAACGAGGGTTTACATAAGGGAGAACGGTTACATCGCAGTGTGGTCATGAGGTAACTTCGCCGGGAACCGGACCAGTTGGTTTCCTCCGAAGGGCTGCTCCACGTGAACCGCCACGAGTTCCTGCGCCATCTGCACCGCATCTACCGTCCTCGGAACTATCTGGAGATCGGGGTCAACGACGGCAGAAGCCTGGCCCTCTCACGGGTCCCTTCCGTCGCCGTCGACCCCGCCTTCCGGGTCGTGACGGACATCAGCTGCGACGTCCACCTGGTCAGGGCGACGAGTGACGCCTTCTTCGCCCGGAAGGATCCGCTGCTGCACCTGCGCAACGGCCGCAACCCGTTCCGCGCGCTCGCCCGCCGGGACCCGCTCAACCTGATGGGCGGGGACCCGAAGCTGGAGCTCTCCTTCATCGACGGCATGCACCTCTTCGAATACGCGCTGCGCGACTTCATGAATGTGGAGAAGCACTCCCGCTGGTCGAGCGTGATCGTGCTGGACGACATGCTGCCCCGCGACGTCGACGAGGCGGCCCGCGACCGGCACACCAAGTACTGGACCGGCGACGTGTACAAGGTGGCGCAGGTGCTGCGCCGCTACCGCCCCGACCTGGTGGTCGTCGAGGTGGACACGGAACCGACCGGTGTGGTCGTGGTGTTCGGCGCCGACCCGGAGAGCACCGTCCTGAAGAACGCGTACGACAAGATCATCGAGGAGTACGTCGTACCCGACCCGCAGGACGTGCCCGAGGAGGTGCTGGTGCGCAAGAACGCCGTCCGGCCCGAGGCACTGCTCCGCGCCGACTTCTGGCCGGCCCTGATCCGTGCCCGCAACCTGCACCGCCCGCGCTCGGCCTTCGCCCCGGTGCACTCGCGCATCAGGAGGGTGACGGGCTGACCGCCCCCCGACAGCACGGAGCCCCTGCGACCCGTACGGATCGCAGGGGCTCCGGCGTTGCCCCGCCCGGGACTCAGCCGCGGGCGCGCAGCTGCGCGTAGTACTCCTGGCACGCCTCGTACGAGGGCAGCAGGCCCTGCGCCTCCGCCTCGGCCAGCGAGGGCGCCGCGGCGTCCTTGTCGGACAGCAGCGGGGTGATGCCCTGCGGCCACTCGATGCCCAGCTCGGGATCGAGCGGGTTGACGCCGTGCTCGCGGCCGGGCGAGTAGCCCTCGGAGCACAGGTAGGCGACCGAGGCGTCGTCCGTCAGCGCCATGAAGGCGTGGCCGAGCCCCTCGGCGAGGTAGACGGAGTGGTGGTCGACGTCGTCGAGCCGGACGGCCTCCCACTGCTTGTACGTGGGGGAGCCGACCCGGATGTCCACGATCACGTCGAGCACCGCGCCGCGCACGCACTTGACGTACTTGGCCTGGCTCGGCGGCACGTCGGCGAAGTGCACGCCGCGCAGCGTCCCCCGGCTGGAGACGGAGAAGTTCGCCTGCGCGAGCCGCAGCGTGTGCCCGACGGCCTCGCTGAGTTCCGATGCCTTGAACCACTCGTGGAAGCTGCCGCGGCTGTCCGGGAAGACCTTGGGTTCATGCACCCAGGCTCCTGCGATGGAGAGCTGCCGCATGCGATCACGTCCTTGTTCCGATGTGTCTGGTTCTGGTTCCTGTGGGCCGTCCCCTTCGGGGACGGTGGATGCGCGGGGCGCGGGTCAGCCGGTGAGGCGAGCGGCGAGACGGCGCGCGCGCTTGCGGCTCTGCGGCGGGAGCTTGCGCACGATCGGGCCGCCGACGGCGCGCAGCGCGCGGCGCAGGGTGGCCTTCCGGCGCTTGGTGGCCACATCGGCCATGAGCTCCGCCGGGACCTCGGGCAGCTTCGGGTCCACCTGGATCCGGCCGCCCTCCGTGATGGTGACGTCGCAGAGCGCGAGCGCGGGGCCCTTCTCGCCGTCCAGCCGGACTGCGAGGTTCCAGGCGCCCGGCGTCACGCCGGAGGCGCGGGCGGGCACGGTGATGTGGGCCCGGCCGCCCATCGGGTGCAGCGAGGTGCGCAGCGTGTGCACGGGCGAGCCGGTCTCGCCGGGCCGGCTCAGGACCAGCCGGACGTCGGAGACGGCGGTCGTGGAGGTGGTGAAGAGCTCCAGCCGCAGTTCGGTGCGGCGGCCCGGGGTCCGCATGACGGGCCGGTCGGCCAGGTGGGTCGCGAGCTTCTTGCTGCGCCGGGCGACGTCGAGAGTGAGGTTGCCGAACGGGTCGGTGAAGTACGGGATGACGGCGCGGGCCGGCGAGCCGAGCGAGGCGGGCAGGCAGTCGGCTTCCACGCCCGGCGCGCGGTCGGCGCCGAGCCGTGCCTTGCGGACCAGGCCCAGGCCGCGCAGCGGCACCCAGATGTCCCAGAAGCCGCGGGAGACCCGGCCGCGGCCCTTGACCGCCTCCGAGGAGACGTGGCCGCTGCCGCGCAGGACCACCTCGCAGGATCCGTCGCCGAGGTCCTCGATCTGCCGGGTGAACGTCGCGGGGCAGGGCCACTCGACGGCCGTCTCGCGGTTGCGCAGGGACAGTTCGGCGGAGAAGCCGTCGAGGTCGTCGGTGACGTCGAGGAGCTCGTCCTCGGCCAGCTGCCCGCCCCCGTTGTCCGGGTGCAGGAAGTAACGGTCGTCCCGGCGCAGCAGTTTCACCGGGGTTTCGTCGTCGCCCTGGACCAGCCGGGCGGTGACGGTGACGGCGGCGCGGCCGTCCGGCTGCCAGACGAACTCCTCCAGGCGGGCCGCCGCCTTGACGGATCCGGCGAACCGGGCGATTCGGAGCAGCCCCTCCCGGTCGTCCTTGCGCAGCAGGGAGGAGCGGACCCGCAGCAGCGGGCCGAGGCCGTCGTGCACCCCGTCGCCCATGAAGTCGCGGGCCAGCGGCTCGATCGCGTCGCACATCTGGTCGAAGAAGTCGGGCTGGTACTTGACCACGGCGGGTTCACTGAGTCGGCTGAGCATCTCGACGCGGTAGAAGCGGCGCAGCAGCAGATCCCGGAACTCGCCCGGCTCGGTGTTGGCCACCACCACGTCCAGGACCTCACGGAGGTTCCCGTAGTAGTCGGCCGGGACGATCCTGGTGGATCCCGCGTTCTTGCCGTCGTCGCGCCGGGAGTAGAAGTAGCAGGTGTAGTCACCCAGGATGGAGACGACTTCCGCCGGGAAGTAGGCCTCCATCATGTAGAGCTGGTCCTCCAGGCGCCGCTTGCCCTCGGGGTAGGCGATGCCGTTCTTGCGGAGGAACTCGGTACGGAACATCTTGTGCGGCGTGAGGCTGTCGTACAGCGGGGCGTCGCGCAGTGTGCACTTCTCACGGTTCTTCTTGAACACCCCGTGCGGGACGCCGCGGAAGTTGCTGGCCACCTTGCCGATGACGATGTCGGAGCCGTTGCGCCGCCCCATCTCGTACAGCCGGCGCAGGGCGTCGGAGGCGAGGTGGTCGTCCTGGTCGACGAACTGGACGTACTCGCCCTTTGCCTCGTCCACGCCGATGTTGCGGGGCTTTCCGGGCCAGCCGGAATTGGGGATGGTGATGACGCGGAAATGCGGGTGCTCGCCGGCCAGCTTCTCGAGTCGCTCGCGAGTGTCGTCCGTCGAGCCATCGTTGACGAAGAGGACTTCGAACTCCCCTGCCGGGAGGGTCTGCCGCAGAAGCGAGTCGATGCAGGGGTCGATGTACTTGCCCGGGTTGTATACAGGAATGACGACACTTACTTTGACTGGCATTGCTGCTGTCCCATGTCTGTAGAAGTCCCTCTGGCGGCGGCTGATGCGGGGCCCGTGCCGCTGGAAAATGGGCATGGTGAGCCACCCGCCGTGCACCCTATCGGCTGTTAGATGGCCGAGGTGCCTCGATGGTTGCCTGCCCGGACCGCTGTTATTTCGCCAAAGGTGACCGGACGTTCATGTGGGCTCCGAACGGATATTCCGTATTCGTGGGCCCCTTCGTGCGAGGGGTTCGACGAAGGGGGAAGCGGAGAGAGTTGATCCGCTTTCTTGGAGTCCGGGGGAGCCGAGCGGGGCCGATCAAGGCTTCCGGAACCGGAACCGGGACCGGGGCTTCCGGGGGCCTGGGCCGGAAGCCTCGCGGCCGGTCCGGGCCGCGGGCCGGACGCGGCGGTCCAGGGGGCGGAACGCCCGAGCGCCGTCGCCGCCGCTCGCGTAGATTGCGGGGGCTGGGCGAGAGGCCGAATCATTGGGGATGGACGTGTCAGGGGCAAGGCAGGGCGTCGCAGAGGCCCGCAGGATCGTGGTCAAGGTCGGTTCCTCCTCCCTCACCACCGCGGCGGGCGGTCTCGACGCGGACCGGGTCGACGCGCTCGTCGACGTACTGGCCAAGGTGCGCAGCGGCGGGGAGCGCGAGATCGTGCTCGTCTCCAGCGGCGCCATCGCGGCCGGGCTCGCCCCGCTCGGACTGCACCGCCGGCCCAAGGACCTGGCCCGGCAGCAGGCCGCCGCCAGCGTCGGCCAGGGACTCCTCGTCGCCCGTTACACCGCCTCCTTCGCACGGTACGGCGTACGCGTCGGCCAGGTGCTGCTGACCAGCAACGACACCAGCCGCCGCGCCCACTACCGCAACGCCTGCCGCACCCTGGACCAGTTGCTGGACATGGGGGCGTTCCCGATCGTCAACGAGAACGACACCGTCGCCACCGACGAGATCCGGTTCGGCGACAACGACCGGCTCGCCGCGCTCGTCGCCCACCTCGTCCGCGCCGACCTGCTGGTCCTCCTCTCGGACGTCGACGGCCTCTACGACGGCGACCCCAGCACCCCGGGCACCGCCCGGGTCGCCGAGGTGGCCGGGCCGGAGGACCTCGCGGGCGTCACCATCGGCAGCGCGGGGAAGGCCGGCGTCGGCACCGGCGGCATGGTCACCAAGGTCGAGGCCGCCCGGATCGCCACGGCCGCCGGGGTCCCGGTCGTCCTCACCTCGGCGAGCCGGGCCGCCGACGCCCTGGCCGGACGGGACACCGGCACGTACTTCCACCGCACCGGACGCCGCTCGGCCGACCGGCTGCTCTGGCTCGCCCACGCCTCCACCCCGCAGGGTTCGCTGACCCTCGACGACGGGGCGGTGCGCGCGGTCGTGGAGCGCCACAGCTCGCTGCTGCCCGCCGGGATCGCCGGGGTCGAGGGAGAGTTCACGGCCGGTGACCCGGTGGAGCTGCGCGACCTCGGCGGCAGGCCGGTGGCGCGCGGACTGGTCAACTTCGACGCCAAGGAGATCCCGCAGCTGCTCGGCCGGTCCACCCGCGACCTGGCGAGGGAGCTCGGCCCGGCCTACGAGCGCGAGATCGTACACAGGGACGATCTGGTCGTACTGCACCCCTGACGGCCCCTGAAACGGCTGAAAGTCCGGTCCCGCACCGGAGAGCTTCACGAAAACCACCCCATCCCCGGCCGAGGACTGGTCAACTTTGTAACGGGACACAAGCGGGGTACAGCACAGCGAACGCATTCACAGGAGGCCGCCGGTGAGACGAGCGCGCCCGGGGGCGCCGCCCCGAGGAACGGCCGGCCGGGCCCTGACCAGTGTCGGAGCGGGGGCCGATTTCGACGGCGGCGGGTCCGCGGGTCCTGATGAGGACCGGACCACCGGCCCCGGGCCGACGGCGGCGGGAGGACCCGCGCCGGAGGCGGCGAGGACGGAACGCACCCCGTCGAGGCTGTGGCACATCACGCTCAGCGTCTCGGGCGAGGCCGTTCCCCTGGAGGAGGTCAGACGCGGGCTCGAACAACTCGCGCACGACCACCCCTTCCTACTGACCAGCAGGTACGCCGACGACCACGCGGAGATCCGCTACTGGGAAGAGGCCCGCGACCTGCACGACGCGGCGGCCGTCGCGCTGCGGCTGTGGGGGGAGCACCGCTCCACCGCCCGGCTCCCGCCCTGGGAGATCGTCGGCCTGGAGGTCATCGACCGCGAGACGTACCACCAGCGCGTCGCCGAGGGGTACGGGCCGCCCCCGGCCGCCCCGGTGGGAGTGCACCCCTACTGACCGCCGCGACGGGCGGCGGGGGAGTTGTCTCGCATCACGGGATACGTGACGGATGCCCGCAGTGTGCGCACTACCCTGCGGGCATGACCACGCTCTCGCCGTACGACAACATGTCCCCGGTCGCCCAGGCCGCCTACCGGGCCCGCTCCGCCGCCGCCGACATCGCGCCGCTGCCCCGCGCGGCGAAGGACGACGCGCTGCTGGCCATCGCGGACGCGCTGGAGGTGCGGACGGGCGAGATCGTCACCGCCAACGCCGAGGACGTCGCCCGCGCCCGCGAGGCCGGGACCAGCGAGTCGATCATCGACCGGCTCACCCTCACCCCCGAACGGATCCGTGCCATCGCCGCCGACGTGCGGCACGTGGCGGCGCTGCCCGACCCGGTCGGCGAGGTCGTCCGCGGCTCGACGCTCCCCAACGGCATCGACCTGCGCCAGGTCCGGGTGCCGCTCGGCGTGGTCGGCATCATCTACGAGGCCCGGCCCAACGTGACGGTCGACGCCGCGGCCCTCTGCCTGAAGTCCGGCAACGCCGTCCTGCTGCGCGGCTCCTCCTCCGCGTACTCCTCGAACCTCGCACTCGTACGGGTGCTGCGGGACGCGGTCGGCGGCTCCGGCCTGCCCGCCGACGCGGTGCAGCTGGTACCGGGCGAGAGCCGCGACTCGGTACGGGAACTGATGCGGGCCCGCGGCCTCGTCGACGTCCTCATCCCGCGCGGCGGCGCCTCGCTGATCCGCACGGTGGTCGAGGAGTCCACCGTCCCCGTCATCGAGACCGGCACCGGCAACTGCCACGTCTACGTGGACGCGCAGACCGACCTCGACATGGCCGTGGAGATCCTGATCAACTCCAAGGCGCAGCGCCCGAGCGTCTGCAACGCCGCCGAGACCCTCCTGGTGCACCGGGACGTCGCCGACCGGTTCCTGCCGGTGGCCCTGGACGCGCTGGCCGACGCGGGCGTGACCGTGCACGGCGACGAGCGGGTGCTCGCGCACGCCGAGGGGACCAGGGCCGCCGTGGTGGCGGCGACGCCGGAGGACTGGGAGACCGAGTACCTCTCCTACGACATCGCCGCGGCCGTCGTGGACTCGCTGGACGCGGCCGTCGCCCACATCCGGCTCTGGTCCTCCGGCCACACCGAGGCGATCGTGACCACCTCCCAGGCGGCGGCCCGCCGCTTCACCCAGTTGGTGGACTCCACGACGGTGGCCGTGAACGCGTCCACCCGCTTCACCGACGGCGGCCAGTTCGGCTTCGGCGCCGAGATCGGCATCTCCACGCAGAAGCTGCACGCCAGGGGCCCGATGGGACTGCCGGAGCTCACCTCGACGAAGTACATCGTCACGGGCGACGGCCACGTGCGGTGACCTTCCGGGGCCGGTGAATGTTGCGGGCTCCCTGCCCAGAACGTCCCGGCGGGGCTAGTCTGGAGCGGTGCCGGACGACGTGGGGGGCAGGCCGTTCCCGGACGGCTGGGAGCCCGACGACGACCGCGGGGGCGCGGACGAGGACTTCGCCTCCGTGGTGTTCGACGAGGACTTCGTACGGGCTGCCGAGATCCATGAACCGACCGCCGTGGAGCGGCTGCTGGCAGCCGCTCAGGCCCGAGCCGAGGCCGAGGCGTCCCGGGCCCGCGCGGGCGGCGCCCCGCTGGACGAGGACCTCCGCGGCGAGGGATACGGCCCGGGCGACGGATACGGCCGAGAAGGCTCCCACGACGGCTTCCCTGGCCCCGACGACCCCTACGGGCGGCACGGCGGCGCCCTGCGCCCCTACCGGAGCTCCGCGCGCTGGCACCGGCCGGTGGCCTGGCTGCTCGCGGTGCTGATGGGCATCGGCATGATCGCGTTCGCCTTCAGCGCCGTCTACCGCAACGCGTCGGGCAGCCGCCAGGAGCCCGCCCCGCCGCCCGCCACGACCGGTGTGGACAGTGCCCCGGGCCCCGGAGTGGCCCCCTCCGCCGCCACGGACCACGCCCGGCCCACGGTCTCCGCGACGCCCCGCACGGGCTGACGGCCCCGGACTCCCCGCCCCGTCGGTGCTCAGAAGGGCCGGGCGCCGAGGACGGCCACGCCCCCCGCCCCTGATCACGCACCATGGGTGACCGGGTGCGCACATTCCGGTGCGATATGTACCGGCACGCGGGCAGATGTGCTGTACATCCGATCCGTTCGCCTTGGTGGTGAATCCGGCAGTGTCCTCGAAGGGCCCGGGGCAGCTCGCGGCCGGTTCTTCGCGGCCGGGCGTTTACCCCGGCCCCGATCGACCTACCCTGAAAGTGTGACCCCTCTCACCGAGGGGGCTTCTCGCTCGTCCGTACATGCGCAGCCGTGCGACGTCATGCGAAGCCATGACGGGCAGGCCCTGTCCGAAGCCGTTCGGCCGAAGCAGAGCGAAGCGTTCCGGCCCGTCCGGCGACGTGGAGTCGGGAGAAGCCATGGCAGGCCACGGAGAACCGCCAGAAGGTCCGCCCGAGAACCCGGCGGGCGGAGGCGAGGACGAGTACCGGTCACTCGTCTTCGACGAATCGTTCGTGCGCGCTGCCCGGCTGCAGGAATTCTCCGCGCGGGAGCGTCTGACGGATCACGCCCCCGCCGTGCGCAGCCTGCCGTCCCGCCGCTTCCGTGCCGGCTCCAGGGCCCTCGTCGCCCTGATCCTCCTGATCGCCCTGGCCTTCGGGACGGCCGTGTACATGGGGCTTCGCCACCCCTACCAGTCTCCCGTGGGCAGGCGGGCCGAGCCCATGAGATCGACCGTCGTTCCCCTGGCACCCCGGGGCGCCGTACCCGGTGGAACGGCTGCCGGGCTTCTCGCGAAGAGCCCCGCGGCGCAGTTCGAGAAGGGGGCCGCGGGCATCAACCTGCCCGCGGTCGGGCGGACGGACAACTTCTCGGCCGCCCAGGTGGGGGCGGCCCTGGACACGGCCAAGGACTACCTGGTGGCGTCCTCGCTCGACCCCGACGTGCTCACCGGCGCCGCCGTGCGACCGGTGCAGATGCTGCTCGACCCCGACCAGAGCACCCAGTTCGAGCAGAGCGTCGACCACCCGGTCGACGACGGCCGGTACTCCGCGACCGGGTGGCTGGTGCGGTTCGACCCGGCGAAGGTGGCGCTCGCCGCCCCGGACGTACGCGTCCGGGGCACCCTGAGCTATGCCGAGGAGGGGTTCGACACGCTGGAGGTGGTGTCGGACCACACCTTCACCTACACGCTCCGCCCGGCCGGTGCGGGCCCCCGGGCGGCGGACGACGCCTCGCTCTTCACCGTGCGGCGCGAGCTGCACTTCCGCTTCGACCGGGAGGACCTGCGGCTGCACCGGCTGGAGGTGCGCACCAGCTACGTCCAGGCCGGGCCGCAGTCGTGCCCCACGGACAGCACCGGTGCGCTGCGGCCGCTGCTCGCCGGGCAGCACGCCTCCCACCGGGGCCCCGCGGGCACCGACCCGTACGCGACGGGCCGTCCCGCGGCGGCGCTCTGCGGCACCCTGAAGACCGACGCCCCTCAGCAGCCCCCGGCCCGGCCCGCGGCTCCTCAGGGCTCCTGAGGGGCGCTGAGCCCCTCGGAGTCAGGGGGAGCTCAGCGGTCCCTCAAGGCTCTGCGACCCCTCGGAGTTCAGCAGTCCCTCAAGGCTCAGCGGTCCCTCAGGACTCCTGGGTTCCCTCCGACCCCGTCGGCCTGTCGGTGCTGTTGTTCCCGGCGCCCTTGCCGGCCGTGCCCCCGCCCTGGCCGGTGAACTTGTCGCGGAGCTTGCCGCCCAGGTCCCCGGCACCGCCCGCTATGTCGCCGACCAGCTTCATCAGCGGGTCCTTGCTGGTGCGCACCGTGTCCGCGTAGTGGGAAGCGGACTCCCGGAAGGAGTCCGTCACCGAGGTGTCCTTGTCCTCGTCGCGCCGCGGGTAGTGGCCGTCCATGATCCGCTGGTAGTCACGGGTCTCGGACCACTTCTTCAGCTCGGCCGCGCGGACCGTGGTGAACGGGTGGGAGCGGGGCAGCAGGTTGAGGATCTTGAGCACCGAGTCGCGCAGGTCGCCGCCCTTCTCGTACTCGTCGGCCTGGGCGAGGAAGGCGTCCACGTTCATCTCGTGCAGGTGGTTGCCGCCCGCGATCTTCATCAGGCCGCGCATCGAGGCCTGAAGGTCCTGGCCGACGAGCAGTCCGGCCCGGTCGGCCGACAGTTCCGACTTGCGGAACCATTCGCGCAGCGCCGTCACGAGCGCCATGATCGCGACGTTGCCCAGCGGGATCCAGGCGACCTTCAGGGCGATGCTGGTGAGGAACAGCAGGATCGTGCGGTAAACGGCGTGGCCGGAGAGGGCATGTCCCACCTCGTGGCCGATGACGGCCCGCATCTCCTCCTCGTCGAGCAGCTCCACCAGCCCCGTCGTCACCACGATGATCGGCTCGTCGAGGCCGATGCACATGGCATTGGGCTGCGGGTCCTGATTGACGTACATCGGAGGGACCTTCTCCAGGTCCAGGATGTAACAGGCATCCCGCAGCATGTCGTTGAGGTGGGCGAACTGGGCGTCGCTCACCCGGACGGAGTCGGAGAGGAAGAGAAGTCGCAGGCTGCGCTCGGGCAGCAGACCGCTCAGCGTCTTGAAGACGGTGTCGAAACCGCTCAGCTTGCGCAGGGCCACCAGGGCCGAGCGGTCCGCCGGGTGCTCGTAGGCCCGGGACGAGATGCCCGTGAAGCGCCTGCGCTGCCTGCTGGGCACGCTCTCGTGGCTGTGTTCGGTCATGGATGGCCCCCTGTTCGTACGAGACGTCGCTCGCCCCCTGACAAAACCCAGCGTAGGTGCTGGGGCTACGGTGTGCGGGGGGCTGTGGATAACAGAGGAGACGCCCGACATGCCGCAAACCGTTGCTCTGCTCGCTGCCGCATCCACGGAGCAGGGACCTGGCAACACGCTCCGTGTCGTGCTGCTCGTCTCGCTGGTCGGAGCCGCTCTGCTCGGCTGGTTCCTGCTCCGCGGATACCGCAACGACGACAACAACGACTGAGTCGGCGTGAGCGTGCCCGGGGCACCCGCATACGATGTGCGCGACGTCTTCCTTCCGACTCCCGATCGATAGGTCCTGCCGAAGATGAGCCTCACGAGCACCGCACACCAGTTGGTCACTCTCGCCTCCGAGGGCGGCGAGCTCGGTGGCAACCACGAAAGCCTCAACCCGTACCTCACCGGGGGCGGCGCGTTCGTCGCGCTGATGTTCCTGCTGTGGGTCACCACACGCTTCAACCGCGACCGCTGAGACAGAGGCGTACAACTGTGCCAGTAGGCTCTGCACGCATGGGAGAGCAGGAAGTGCCTACCGGCCGCGGAAAGCGCCGACTCGGCGTGATGGGCGGGACGTTCGACCCGATCCATCATGGACACCTGGTGGCGGCCAGCGAGGTGGCCGCCCAGTTCCACCTCGACGAGGTGATCTTCGTCCCGACGGGGCAGCCGTGGCAGAAGAGCCACAAGCGCGTGTCCCCGGCCGAGGACCGTTATCTGATGACGGTCATCGCGACGGCGTCCAACCCGCAGTTCTCCGTCAGCCGGATCGACGTCGACCGCAGCGGTCCCACGTACACCATCGACACGCTGCGGGACCTGCACGCGATCCACGGTGATGCCGACCTCTTCTTCATCACCGGTGCCGACGCGCTCTCCCAGATCCTCACCTGGCGGGACGCCGACGAACTGTTCTCGCTCTCCCACTTCATCGGTGTGACACGGCCGGGGCACGTGCTCACGGACGTGGGCCTGCCGGAGGGCGGTGTCTCCCTCGTGGAGGTTCCCGCGCTCGCCATCTCGTCCACGGACTGCCGTGAGAGGGTCGCGCAGGGAGACCCGGTCTGGTATCTGGTGCCGGACGGCGTGGTCCGCTACATCGACAAGCGCCAGCTGTACCGCGGCGAATGAGCGACGCAGAGGGGCACCGGTGAACGACCGACAGAACCCGTACGACCCGTACTACCAGCAGCCGCAGATCATCGGCTACGACGAGTACGGGCAGCCGGTGTACCAGCAGACGGAGCGGCAGGCGTACGACCCGTACGGCCACCAGCAGCCCCAGCAGCCCCACCAGGTGCAGCAGCCTCACCAGCAGCCCGGTCAGCAGACCGACCCGGGATACGGGTACGACCCGTACGCCCAGCCCCAGGCCCCGCAGCACTTCCAGCAGCAGCCGTACGACCCGTACGCCTCCCAACAGCCCCAGCAGCCCCAGCAGCCGGGTTACGGCGGTTATGACGGCTACGGCTACGACACCGGCCAGCAGCCCGCCGCGGTCGACACCACCCAGCAGTGGAACGTCCCGCAGCAGGCGAGTGCGCAGCCGGCCCCGCCGACGCAGGCGCCGCCCGTACCGCCCGCGCCCGAACCGGCCCCGAGGGAACCCGAGCCCGAGGCCGAGTCCCGCTTCGGGGCCGAGCCGGAAGCGGCCGTCCCCGGACAGCGCCGCGCCGACCGCGACTACCGCACCGAGCAGTTCTCCTTCATCGAGGAGCCCGACGAGGACTCCGAAGACGTCATCGACTGGCTGAAGTTCACCGAGAGCCGCAGCGAGCGGCGCGAGGAGGCACGGCGCCGCGGCCGCAACCGCATGGTCGCGCTGATAGTCGTGGTGGCCCTGGTCGTGGTCGGCGGCGTCGGCTACCTCTGGTCCGCCGGAAAGATTCCCGGCCTGTCCGACTCGGAGAAGGACAACACGGCGTCGGCCGGCCCGCAGCAGCGGGACGTCATCGTGGTCCACCTGCACAACACCAAGAAGGGCGGCACCTCCACGGCGCTGCTCGTCGACAACGTGACGACCAAGCAGGGAACCACGGTCCTGCTGCCCAACTCGCTCATGGTCGCCAACGACGAGGGCGCGACGACCACCCTCGGCAAGTCCGTCGAGGACGACGGCGCCACCGGTACCCGCGACTCCATCGACACACTGCTCGGCACCGACATCAGCGGTACGTGGCGACTCGACACCCCCTACCTGGAGACCCTCGTCGACCTGGTCGGCAACATCGAGATCGACACCGACACCGATGTGCCCGACACGAAGAAGGATGCTTCACCTCTGGTGAAGAAGGGTGAGTCGCAGACCCTGAGCGGCCGGATGGCCGTCGCGTACGCCACCTACCAGGGGCCCGGCGAGGCCGAGGCGAAGCAGCTCATGCGGTTCGGGGAGGTCATGCGGAGCGTGCTGCGGAAGATCTCGGACGACCCGAAGGCCGCCACGGTCACCGTGCAGACGCTGGCCCAGATCCTCGATCCCTCGCTCCCCGAGAAGGACCTCGGGGCCTCCCTGGCGAAGCTCGCCCAGCGAGCCAAGGTCGGCGACTACAAGACGGCCGTGCTGCCGGTCCAGCAGGACGGCACGCTCACCGACGCGGCCACCGAGAGCGTCGTCAAGGACGTCCTGGGCGGCACGGTGAAGGCCCCGGACGCGGACGCCGTGGTACGGGTCGACGTCAAGAACGCCACCGGTGACAAGGAAGGCGCGGCATCCGCCCGGATCAAGCTGATCAACGGCGGCTACGCCTTCGTCGGCGGTGGTACGACCGGGGCCGTGCCGTCGTCCGAGGTCGTCCACAGGACCGCCCAGGACAAGGAGAAGGCGGTCCAGGTCGCCAAGACCCTGGGCCTGCCGGCGGAGGCCGTGAAGCAGGGCAAGCCCGCCGCCAACGTGGACGTGTCCGTCGTTCTCGGCCAGGACTACAAGATCAAATGACCCGGATCTCGCCGTCCGGGCGGTGCTGATCCGGCACTCGAACGTTCATTGCGTGGGCTGTCGGCGGTCCGTGAGACCCTAGAGGTCGATCTGACCGCCGACGAAAGCCTGCTTGTGACCGCCACGGACCGCTCCATCGAGCTCATCAACGCCGCCGCCCAGGCGGCCGCCGACCGGCTCGCGCACGACATCATCGCGTACGACGTCAGCGACGTGCTGTCGATCACGGACGCCTTCCTGCTGGCCTCGGCCCCCAACGACCGCCAGGTCAAGTCGATCGTCGACGAGATCGAGGAGCGGCTCCAGAAGGAGCTCGGCGCCAAGCCGGTGCGCCGCGAGGGCGACCGGGACGCGCGCTGGATCCTCCTCGACTACGTCGACATCGTCATCCACGTCCAGCACAGCGAGGAGCGCGTCTTCTACGCGCTGGAGCGCCTGTGGAAGGACTGCCCCGAGATCGCGCTCCCCGAGGACGCGGTCAAGACCCGCGGCAAGGCCGAGGAGCACGCCAAGCTCACCGGCGGCACGGAAGGTGAGCAGAGCTGAGCACCGGCAGGAAGGGCAGGGGGCGCAGGATCGTCCTCTGGCGGCACGGCCAGACGGCGTGGAATCTGGAGCGCCGGTTCCAGGGCTCCACGGACATCGCGCTCACCGAGGTCGGAATCGGGCAGGCCCGGCGGGCCGCCCGGCTGCTCGCCTCGCTGAAGCCGGACGCGATCGTCGCCTCCGACCTCCAGCGGGCGGCGGCCACGGCCGCCGAACTCGCCGCGCTCACCGGCCTCGAAGTCGCGCACGACGCGGGACTGCGCGAGACCTACGCGGGTGCCTGGCAGGGCCTCACGCACGAGGAGATCGTCGGGCAGTACGGCGAGCAGTACGCCGCGTGGAAGCGCGGCGAGCCCGTGCGGCGGGGCGGTGGCGAGCTGGAGACCGAGGTCGCCGACCGGGCCGCCCCGATCGTGCTCGAACACGCCGACAAGCTGCCCGAGGACGGCACGCTCGTCGTGGTCAGCCACGGCGGCACCATCCGCACCACCATCGGCCGGCTGCTGGGGCTGGAGGCACACCACTGGGAAGGACTCGGCGGGCTCTCCAACTGCTGCTGGTCGGTGCTGGGCGAGGGCGCGCGCGGCTGGCGCCTGCTGGAGCACAACGCCGGCACGCTGCCGGAGCCGGTGCTCGGCGACGACGCCTAGAACCGGCTTCGGGCCCGGTGCCAGTGACTCGGTGCCTGCGACCCGGTGCCAGTGACTCGGTGCCTGCGACCTGGTGCCTGGGTCTTTCGGTACCGAGGAACCGGCCGGGTTCGCCCGGTCCGGTTAGGCCCGGCTCGTCCGGGCGAGGTCCGGGCCCGATTCCGGTTCCGGGGCCGCCGATGCCCCGCTCCAGGAGCCGGGGTGGGGCGGCGGACGGAGGCTCGCCCCGACCCCCGTCGGCCGGATTTCACTTTCTGGCAGGTCACAGGCTAAAGTTCTTCTTGTTCGCAGCGCGGAAACGCAGAGAAACACAGCGAACAGCGGGGCTATAGCTCAGTTGGTAGAGCGCCTGCATGGCATGCAGGAGGTCAGGAGTTCAATTCTCCTTAGCTCCACAGTCAAGATCCCGCTCCTTTCAGGGGCGGGATCTTCTCGTTTCCCCGTCACTCGACGCCCCTGACGGCGTTCCACTGTCCGGGCGCGCTTCCCGGCCTACCGCCTGACCGGCCGTCACCGTTGCCGTACCTCCATGGCCGGTTCCGTACGCGGGAGTTGCCGTGCGCTGACGGCGGACGCACGCCCCTGGGGTGCCGTAGCGCTTTCTGTGGACGTCGAGGCGGGTGCGGTCACGGGGTTCCCGCGCCGCCGCCGACCCGCCGGATCCTCGACGGGCTGTCCCTCTTGCGGGGTCATGGCAGAATCGGAACGCCGGAGGGGGCGACGGACCGAACGGGAGGGAGCGCGATGCCTGCGAGCCGCCAAGAGGTCCCGGACCTGCTCCTGGTCCCCGAAGCCCCTGCGGCCCCCCTGGCCCCCGAAGTATCTGTCGCCCCCGGACGTCGCGTCCGCGTCCGGGCCCATCGCCGTGCCGTCGGACCGCCCCGGGCGGTCCGGGCGCGCGGCGGTACCGTCGGCGCCCCTCGTGCGTGTACCGCCCGTGGCCGGACCCGGAGCTGACCCATGGGTGCACACAGGCGGAAATGTGACTGGTGCGGCAGCGGCACGCCCATCGTCAGGGACATGGATCCGATCAATCCGGAGTACCAGTACTGGTGCGAGGAGTGTGCGCGGGCGCTGATCATAAAAGGCGACCCGATCGAGACCTATCGGGAGTTGGAGGGGGAGCCGATCTACGGACGACTGCTGGAGGAGCACTGCACCCTCAAGCGCTTCTACTCCTTCGCCACGGCGTGACCCGTCCGGTGCCGTCGATCGCCCTGGCAGAGGTGCCGCAAAACCGGTCAAATCCATGCGACCGGGAAACGATTTGGTGGAGTGGCGGGGTCACCGGTAATGTTCTCGATGTCGCCAGGGAGACCAGGCGGAACCCAGCAAGGGGCTATAGCTCAGTTGGTAGAGCGCCTGCATGGCATGCAGGAGGTCAGGAGTTCAATTCTCCTTAGCTCCACAGTGAGGAAGCGGGTCACTCGGAAGAGTGGCCCGCTTCTTCGTTTCCCTGAGTTTCCCTGAGCGGGGGTGGCGAAGGACGGCCTCTGGTTCCTCCGGTGCGCACCCCCTTCGGGGGTGCGGGAGTGAGGGCGACTCTTCCGGACGCTTCGTCGCGTCTTCCGGATGCTCCCCGGCCGTACCTCCCGGGTGTTTCTCCGTCGTGCGGACGTCTCCGTTCCGGTCCCACGGTCCGGTTGTGCCCGGCCCGGTTCCGGACCCGTGCGGTACCCTGACGCCATGCGTGCCGTACGCCTTCTGCTTAGCGAGCCGCGCTGATCAGTCCCGACCGGTGAGAATGCCTGGTCGGAATCAGCGCGGCGTCCCCTCCTGTGCGAGGGGATTTTTCGTTTCCGTAGACGAGTGTCCGTAAACGTGGGCGCCGGCAGATGACGATCGATGGAGCTTTGAGGATCATGAGCGAGACGAATTCCGCAGCCGAGACGGCCGCGCCGCACCGCTACACGGCGGCGATGGCCGCCGACATCGAGGCACGCTGGCAGGACTTCTGGGACGCCGAGGGCACGTACGAGGCGCCGAACCCGACCGGTGACCTGGCGGGCGACCCGGCACAGGCCGCCAAGCCGAAGAAATTCATCATGGACATGTTCCCGTACCCCTCGGGCGCGGGCCTGCACGTGGGGCACCCCCTGGGCTACATCGCCACCGATGTCTTCGCCCGCCACCAGCGGATGACCGGCCACAACGTGCTGCACACCCTGGGCTTCGACGCCTTCGGCCTGCCCGCGGAGCAGTACGCCGTCCAGACCGGTACGCACCCGCGGGTCTCCACCGAGGCCAACATCGAGAACATGACCGCCCAGCTGCGCCGGCTGGGCCTGGGCCACGACAAGCGCCGCTCGTTCGCCACGATCGAGTCCGAGTACTACAAGTGGACCCAGTGGATCTTCCTGCAGATCTTCAACTCCTGGTACGACACCGAGGCCGACCGGGCCCGCCCGATCGCCGAGCTGGTCGAGCAGTTCGAGAGCGGTTCGCGTCCTACCCCGGACGGCCGTGACTGGAGCGCCCTGAGCGCCGTCGAGCGCGCGGACGTCCTGGGCGAGTACCGCCTGGCGTACGCCTCCGACGCGCCCGTCAACTGGGCGCCGGGCCTGGGCACCGTACTGGCCAACGAAGAGGTGACGGCCGACGGCCGCTCCGAGCGCGGAAACTTCCCCGTCTTCAAGGCCAAGCTGCGCCAGTGGAACATGCGCATCACCGCCTACGCCGACCGGCTGCTGAACGACCTGGACGGCCTGGACTGGCCCGAGGCCATCAAGCTGCAGCAGCGCAACTGGATCGGACGCTCCGAGGGCGCGCGCGTCGACTTCCCGGTCGACGGCGCCGGTGGCATCACCGTCTTCACCACCCGCCAGGACACCCTGTTCGGCGCCACCTACATGGTGCTGGCGCCCGAGCACGAGCTGGTCGAGCGGATCACCCCGGCCGCCTGGCCCGAGGGCACCCACCCGGTGTGGACCGGCGGCCACGCGACCCCGGCCGAGGCCGTCACGGCGTACCGCAAGCTGGCCGCCGCCAAGTCCGACGTGGAGCGGCAGGCCGAGGCCAAGGACAAGACCGGGGTCTTCACCGGCGCGTACGCGACCAACCCGGTCAGCGGCGAGAAGGTGCCCGTCTTCATCGCCGACTACGTCCTGATGGGCTACGGCACCGGCGCGATCATGGCCGTGCCGGCGCACGATGCACGCGACTTCGCCTTCGCACGCGCCTTCGAGCTGCCGATGCGCTGTGTCGTCGAGCCGTCGGACGACCGCGGCACGGACCCCTCGACGTGGGAGGACGCCTTCAGCTCGTACGAGGCGAAGCTGGTCAACTCCGCCAACGACGAGATCTCGCTGAACGGCCTGGGTGTCGTCGAGGCCAAGGCGAAGATCACCGAATGGCTGACGGAGCACGGCGTCGGCGAGGGCACCGTCAACTTCCGGCTGCGCGACTGGCTGTTCAGCCGCCAGCGCTACTGGGGCGAGCCCTTCCCGATCGTCTACGACGAGGACGGCATCGCCCACCCGCTGCCCGAGTCGATGCTGCCCCTGGAACTGCCGGAGGTCGACGACTACTCGCCGCGCACCTTCGACCCGGACGACGCCGACACCCAGCCCGAGACCCCGCTGTCCCGGAACGCCGACTGGGTCAACGTGACGCTGGACCTGGGCGACGGCAACGGCCCGAAGAAGTACCGCCGCGAGACCAACACCATGCCCAACTGGGCGGGTTCCTGCTGGTACGAGCTGCGTTACCTGGACCCGAACAACGACTCGAAGCTGGTCGACCCGGCGATCGAGCAGTACTGGATGGGGCCGCGCGAGGGGCAGCCGACCGGTGGCGTCGACCTGTACGTCGGCGGCGCCGAGCACGCCGTGCTGCACCTGCTGTACGCCCGTTTCTGGTCCAAGGTGCTGCACGACCTGGGGCACATCTCGTCCGCCGAGCCGTTCCACAAGCTGTACAACCAGGGCATGATCCAGGCGTTCGTCTACCGGGACAGCCGCGGCATCGCGGTCCCGGCGGCCGAGGTCGAGGAGCGCGACGGGGCGTTCTACTACCAGGGCGAGAAGGTCAGCCGCGTCCTGGGCAAGATGGGCAAGTCCCTGAAGAACGCCGTCACCCCGGACGAGATCTGCACCGAGTACGGGGCGGACACCCTGCGTCTGTACGAGATGGCGATGGGCCCGCTGGACGTCTCGCGGCCGTGGGACACGCGTGCCGTCGTCGGCCAGTACCGGCTGCTGCAGCGGCTGTGGCGCAATGTCGTCGACGAGGAGACCGGCGAGGTCACCGTCGTGGACGCGGAGCCCGGCGAGGAGACGCTGCGCGCGCTGCACAAGGCGATCGACGGGGTCGGCCAGGACATGGCCGGGATGCGCTTCAACACGGCCATCGCCAAGGTCACCGAGCTGAACAACCACCTGACCAAGGCGGGCGGCCCGCTGCCCCGGTCCGTCGCCGAGTCGCTGGTGCTGCTGGTGGCCCCGCTGGCGCCGCACATCGCCGAGGAGCTGTGGCGCCGACTGGGCCACACCGAGTCGGTCGTGTACCAGGACTTCCCGGTCGCCGACCCCGCGTACGTCGTGGACGAGACCGTGACCTGCGTCGTCCAGGTCAAGGGCAAGGTCAAGGCCCGCCTGGAGATCTCCCCGTCGATCACGGACGAGGAGCTGGAGGCACTGGCCCTGGCCGACCCGGCCGTGGTCGCGGCGCTGGGCGGCGCGGGCATCCGCAAGGTGATCGTGCGGGCGCCGAAGCTGGTCAACATCGTCCCTGCGTGAGGTCCGGTGGGTGACGCGTGACGTGCGTTGCGTGACGCGTCCGACTGTGTGTGGAGCGACGGCACGGCCGCCCCTTGAGGGGTACTGACCGGAGCACGGAGAGAGTGGGGGCATTCCCCTACGGGCAGGTTGGGGGTTCCGAAGGAACCCTCGGCCTGCCCTTTCCGTTTACGGTGGAGGTGCCGGGGTCGCTCCGGCAGTCGAGACGACAACCGAGGGGCGCTCATGGAAGCCGTGATCCTGATTCTGGGATTGCTCTTTTTCGCGTTCGTGGCCCTCGGCGTGTACGCGGGCATCAAGGCCGTCGGGGCGGCGAAGCGCGGTGTGGACCGCACGATCACCCAGGCGCGCCGCACCGTCGAGGAAACCACGCTGCGGGCGAAGAGCTACGGACAGTCGGGCGTGGGCGCGGAGCTCGCGCAGCTGCGGCTGGCGCTGCGCACCTCCATGCGGGCCACGCAGGAGGCGCTGCAGCGGGGGGCCGTCGAGGACGCCTCGCTCGCGGAGTCGCTGAGCCTCTTCCAGCGGCTGAGCGCGCACGGGCGGGAACTGGACGAAGAGCTGAAGAGGCTGGAGCGCGAACCCGACCGGGCGACCGTCGCCTCGCTGCTGCCCGGCCTGAAGCAGCGCACGGAACGGATCACGCACTCCGCGGATTCGCTGCGGTGGGCCGCGCGGGACCGGGCACGGCGGTTCGTCGACGACGATCTCGACGCCTTGAACGCGCAGATCGACATGGAGGCAGGGGCGCTTCGGCACTGGACGACGGAGGACGACGAGCCGGTCCGGCAGCAGGAACGGCCGCAGGGCGGGACGGGCCCGCAGGACCGGCAGCGGAAGAGCGGCCCGGCCGACGGCACGGCCCAGGCGATCACGGGCCCGGACCCGCGGCGGACCGAATACCCGTGGCAGAAGACGGCACGGCCCGAAACGACGAACTGAGCCCTTCGACGACCGGCGATGTCAGGACACGGCCCCGAACGGTCCGGAGCGATGCGAAATGATCCGGACCGATCATTCGACCGGGGCCGGACTGCCGTGATCCGGGCTCGCCAGGTAACCTCCGGCTCATGTCCCGCCATGTCGCGATCGTCACCGATTCCACGGCCTACCTGCCGCCCGAGACGATGGAGCGGCACGGCATCGCCGCAGTGCCGCTGACCGTCGTTCTCGGGGACCAGGCTCTGGAGGACGGCACCGAGGTCTCGGCCCGTGCCCTCGCGGCGGCGCTGCAGAAGCGCCGCCCCGTGACCACCTCCCGGCCCAGCCCGGAGGTCTTCGCCGCCACGTACCGCGCCGCGGCCGAGGCCGGAGCCACCGGCATCGTCTCGCTGCACCTCTCGGCCGAGATCTCGGGCACGTACGACGCCGCTCTGCTCGCGGCGAAGGAAGCGCCGGTTCCGGTGCGGGTTGTGGACACCGGAATGGTCGCCATGGCGCTGGGGTTCTGCGCCCTGGCGGCGGCGGAGACGACGGAGGCGGGCGGGAGCCTGGACGAGGCCGTCGCGGCGGCGGAGAAGCGGGCCGAGAGCACCTGCGCGTACTTCTACGTCGACACGCTCGACTATCTGCGCCGAGGGGGCCGGATCGGGGCCGCGCAGGCGCTGCTGGGCTCGGCGCTCGCCGTGAAGCCGCTGCTCCAGCTGGACGACGGCCGCATCGAGCTGCTGGAGAAGGTGCGGACCGCCTCGAAGGCGATCGCCCGGCTGGAGGAGATCGCCGCGGAACGGGCGGGCAGCGGTCGTGTGGACATCGCCGTGCACCACCTGGGGGCGCCCGAGCGTGCCGAGCGGCTCGCCGAGCGGTTGTGCGAGCGGGTGCCGGGACTGGTCGATCTGCACGTGAGCGAGGTGGGTGCGGTGATCGGCGCGCACACCGGGCCCGGACTGCTCGGGGCGGTGGTTTCGCCGCGCTGATCGAGCTGGGCCGGGCTGGGCCGTCCGGCACGCCGGCCTCGGGGTTCTCGCTCCGCGTTTTCACTCCTAGGAGTGGCCGGGATATCCACAACTGGCTGGTTGTCCACCGAAATCGAGGGTGCTCAGCGAGTTCGGGGCGATGTGCCTACCGTCGTGAGGCATGGCTCCTCGATCACATCGTGCAAGCAGTGGAAGCGGCAGCGGCCCCGGTCGCGCCCCGGCATCGGACGCCCGCGCCCGCAGCCGCCCCGGCCGGGCGCCCGGCGTCGGCGCAGGGCGGGGCACGGGTCCCGGCCGGGGGCCCGGTCGACGACGGCTCTCGCGCGGGCGGGACGGCGTCGCGGCCGTGGCCGCGCGGCATCGGGCGGACGCGCTCATGGGAGGGGTGTACGGCGGACGGGTCGCGCGACCCGTGCTGGGCATCGCTCCCGCCCGGGCTCCGGTCGCGGAGGAGGAACCGGCCCCACCCATGGTGCCGGACCCGGATTCGGCACCGGAGACGTTCTCGGGGCCGGGCGCCGCCCCGATGCCTCCCTCGGTTCCGGCTCCGGCGTCGGGATCGGGGCCGGAGCCGGTCGCGCCCACGACCACGACCGCGCTTTTGGCCTCTGGCCGGCCGGGGCGGTGGCGGGAGCGGGTGGTTCCCGCGCTGCGGGAGCGGCTTCCGGTGTGGTTGCAGCTCAGATGCGGTCTGGAGCCCAGGGCCCTTGCCGCGCTCGCCGTCGTCCTGGTTGCCGCCGGGGTTTTCGCCGCGATGCATTTCTGGTCCGCGCGTCCCCAGGCCGTACGGGCTCCTCGGACGGTCGACGAGGCGGCGGCGCCCACCCGGACGTCGGCCCCCGTGCCGGGGGACGGGGAAGAGCCCGAGCCTTCACCGGGGCTGCCGCCCGCGGCGGGCCAGGGCGGGCGCATCGTTGTCGACGTCAGCGGAAAGGTACGACGGCCGGGAGTACACGAACTGCCGTCCGGCGCACGGGTCGCCGACGCGCTGCGTGCGGCGGGCGGTGCACGGGCCGGAGCCGATCTCGCCGGGCTCAACCGGGCGCGGTTCCTCATGGACGGGGAACAGATCGTGGTGGGTGCTCCAGCGGAGCCAGCCGCTCCCGACCCCACCGGACCCTCCGCCACCGGTGGCGCGCGGGGGACCGCGGCGGGCGGTGGGGGCTCCGCGGCCGGAGGACCGGTCAGCCTCAACAACGCCAGCGCCGAACAGCTCGACACCCTGCCCGGTGTCGGCCCGGTCCTCGCCCGGCACATCGTCGACTACCGCACCCGGCACGGCGGTTTCCGTTCCATCGATGAACTGCGCGAGGTCAACGGAATCGGTGACCGCCGGTTCGCCGACCTCCGACCGCTGGTGGGGCCATGAACGAACTGGACGTGCACGAGGCGTCGGGCGGCCGGCTCGGCGCCTCGGAGCCCCGGCAGGAGGGCCCGATCGACCTTCGACTGGTCCCTCCGGCGATGGCGGCCTGGGGCGGGGCGGCACTCGCGCTGAGCGCACCGGGGAAGTGGACGGTGGCGGGCGTGCTGCTCTGTGCCGGCACGGCCATGGTGCTCCTGGCGGTGTCGGGCCTGTCGGCCACCCGTGCGCTGCGCGCAGGACGAGGGGCGGACAGCGCCGGAGCGCACGCGGCCACCGCGCCCCGCGGGCGATCCACAGGATCCGGAGGAGGACAGCCGGAGGACGGGGACGGGGGTGCGGTACGCGACCGGAGGCGCTCGCCGGTCACGGCAACCGCCACCGCTGCGGCGCTGCTCTGCGCGGCGGCCGGTGCCGCATCGGCCGGACTGCACGGTGCGGACACCCGGCAGGGACCGGTCCGGACGCTGGCCCAGAGGTTCGTGAGGATCGAGGCGGACGTGACCATCACGTCCGATGCCCGGCAGACCGCGCCCAAGGTGCGCGGCGACCACAGCACACCCGCCTCTCTCCTCGTGGACGCCGAGATCATCCGGCTGGCCGGACCCGACGGGGCGGTCACCCGGCTGAGCACCCCGGTCCTGCTGATCGTGCCGCCCGGCGGATCGGCGGGGCAGTGGCAGCAGTTGCTCCCCTCCACCCGGCTGCGCGTCGCCGGACGACTGGCACCACCGCTGCACGAGGGGGAGCGCAGCGCCGCCGCCCTGCGGCTGGAGGGGAAGGGCCCGCCGCGCATCACCGGCCCCCCGACCCTCCCGCAGCGCACGGCGGGTGCCCTGCGCGAGGGTCTGCGACGGGCGACCGAACGGCTCGAACCAGATGCGCGGGCGCTGCTGCCGGGGCTGGTGGTCGGTGATACCTCGCGGATCACCCCCGAGCTGCGGGAGGCGTTCAAGGCGGCCGACCTCACCCACCTGACGGCGGTCTCCGGCGCCAATCTGGCGATCCTGCTCGTTCTCCTCATCGGGCCGCCGGGCATGGCGCTGCGGGCCGAACGGCGGGGGCTGGCGCCCCGGTTGGGGATCTCGTTGCGGATGACGGCGCTGCTCGGCGGCGGGCTCGTTCTCGCCTTCGTCATCGTCTGCCGGCCCGAGCCGAGTGTCCTGCGGGCGGCGGCCTGTGGATCGATCACGCTGCTCGCCATCGGCACGGGACGCCGCAGGTCGCTGATTCCCGCACTGGCAGCCGCGGTTCTGCTGCTGGTGCTCCACGACCCCTGGCTGGCACGGAGTTACGGCTTCGCCCTCTCCGTCCTGGCCACCGGAGCCCTGCTGACCATCGCCCCGGGGTGGAGCGACGCGTTGCGACGACGCGGGGTCCCGCCCCGGGCGGCCGAGGCACTGGCCGCGGCGGCCGCGGCGCAGGCGGTGTGCGCGCCGGTCGTCGTGCTGCTCGCCTCCCGGGTCAGCCTGGTGGCGGTCCCGTGCAACCTGCTGGCCGAGTTCGCGGTGGCGCCCGCCACCGTCCTCGGATTCGCCGCGCTCGCCCTGGCGCCGGTGTGCATGCCGGTGGCGGAGCTGCTCGCCCGGGTCGCGGGATGGCCGACCGGGTGGATCGTCACGGTGGCCCGCACCGGGGCGTCCCTGCCCGGGGCGGAGATCGACTGGCCCGATGGTGCGAGGGGCGCGGTGCTGCTCGCCGCGCTGACGGCCCTGGTGGTGCTCCTCGCCCGCCGGTTCGCCCGGCACCCGTGGGTCTGTTCGGCCGCCGCGCTGCTGCTGGTCCTCGCGGTGCTGCGCCCGGTGCCGCTCACCCGGGTGCTGACCGGGTGGCCGCCGCCGGGGTGGGTGCTCGCGATGTGCGACGTGGGTCAGGGGGACGCCCTGGTGCTGGCGGCGGGGAACGGCGCCGGGGTGGTCGTCGACGCCGGGCCCGACCCTCGGCCCGTCGACCGGTGCCTGCGGGATCTCGGGGTCGCCGAGGTGCCGCTCCTGGTCCTGACGCACTTCCACGCGGACCATGTGCGGGGGCTGCCCGGTGTGCTGCGGGGCAGAGCGGTGGGGGCGATCCAGACGACGAGCCTGGACGAACCGTCGGACCAGGTGGAGTTCGTACGGAGAACGGCGGCCGGGGCGGGCGTCCCCCTGGTACGGGCCGTGCCCGGCGAGCGCCGCAGGATCGGACCGCTCGACTGGCGGGTCCTGTGGCCGCCGGGCGAGGCCGGGCCCGGTGGGCCGATGCCGGGTCCGGGAATCGAACCCGTGCCGCAGGAGCCGAACGACGCCAGCGTCACGCTGTACGTGCGGACCGGCGGAGTGTCCCTGTTGCTTCTCGGGGACCTCGAACCCCCGGCCCAGCAGGGGCTGTTGCGCAGATACCCCGCCCTGCCCGAAGCGGATGTGCTCAAGGTCGCCCATCACGGCTCCGCGTACCAGGACCCCGCCCTGCTGCGCGGTGTGCGTCCGAGGATCGCCCTGGTGAGCGTGGGCCGGGACAACCCCTACGGCCATCCGGCCGCACGTACCGTCGACGCGCTCAGGGCCGGCGGCGCGGTGGTGCTGCGCACGGACACCGACGGGGCGATCGCCGTGGCAGGAGCCGGGGCCGGGCTGCGGGCGGTGGGTCGGCCGTGAGCGCCGTCCCGCCGGGCGGCCGTGCCCGGTCGCCCCCTCGGCGGGTCCGGTCGCCCCCTCGGCATCCGGTCGCCCCCTCGGTGTCCGGCCGCTGTCAGCCCGGGCGGCGGGGTGCCCGGTCGGAGTCGTGGGCGGCCGAGGTCATGAGCGGTCGGAGTCGTGGGCGGCCGAGGTCATGAGCGGTCGGAGTCGTGGATGGCCGGCGTCGTGGGCGGTGAACGTCACAGGGTGGTGTGGGACACCGGGGCCGGAGGGGACGCCCGCCGGCAGCGGGCGGGCCGGGGGCGGCGGTGGGACAGGGGACGGGGCGGCCAATTCGGACCTTCGGTAACACCTCATCCCAAGCTCCTGCGAGCTGCTCTGTTTGCCTCGAACGCCGCAATGGTGGTCGAATGCATGGTCGTCGGTGGGCCGCTGCTCCGACAGAGACGTCCAGCCGCCGGGCCCCAAGATGAATGACCCGGGGAAGGTGGAAGATGTTCGGTCGTTGGCTGGGGAAGAGGCGGACGGCGGGTGCGGTGCAGGGCCACGCTCTCGCCGGACTGGAGATGCCGCACACCGCGGGGCTGCTCAGCTGCCGAGTGCTCGATCCCGTCAACGAGATCGTGCCGCAGGCCGAGTTCGTGATCACGGACGGCCCGGGCCGCAAGGTGTTCCGGGGCGAGACGGACCCGTTCGGCAACGTCCTCGCCACCGTTCCGGCCGGTGAGTACCGGCTGGCCGTCACGGCCGAGGGCTTCACCCCGTTCCACGCCTCGGCCACGGTCGTCGAGGGCGGCCACGCGAGCCTGGGCGACGTGACCCTGCAACTGGCCACGCCTCCGCAGCTGCCCGCGCCGGGGGACTGGGAGGTCGAGCCGATGCACTCGCAGATCGGCTTCACGGCCCGGCACATCGGCCTGGCGCGCATTCACGGCCGGTTCAACACCTTCGCGGGCGCCGTCCGGATCGCCGACCGCATGGAGGACTCGGCCATGCACGTGGTCATCGACGCCTCGTCGATCGACACGAACGTCCAGATGCGCGACGACCACCTGCGGTCCGGCGACTTCCTCGACGTCGGGCGCTACCCGACGATGGAGTTCTACAGCGACCGCTTCGTCCACCGGGGCGGCACCCGCTGGGGCGTGACCGGTGCGCTCACGCTGCACGGCGTCAGCCGTACCGTCACGCTGGACACTCAGTACCTCGGTCTGGGCAACGGCCTGGAGGGCGAGACCCGGGCCGCCTGCCGGGCCACCACGGAGCTGCACCGCGAGGACTTCACGCTCACCTGGCAGACCATGCTGGCCCGCGGAATCGCGGCCATCGGTTCCAGCATCTCCATCGACATGGACATCCAGATCGTTCCCAAGGGCTGAGCCCGCCTCCTCTCCCACGGGATTCGGGGTGCCGGGCCGGCGGGACGATCCGTCAGGGCGCTTCGAGCCAGCCCTCGTACTCCGCGGCGAAGGCGTCGAGCGCCGAGACGTCCAGCCGTCCCGACGGGTCCTCCACGACCACCAGCCACTGGGCGTCCTCGGCGTCGTCCTCGCCGGCCAGCGCGTCGCGCACGAGCTGGGGCTCCTCCGCGACCCCGAAACGGTCGGCGAGCTCTTCGGCCACCTCCTCCGCGGCATCGCGGTCGGGCAGCACCAGCACATGTCTCACATCGCTCACCGGCCCATTCTCCCGTACCGCGAACGCGGCGTTCCCGGCGGTGGGGCCGGGCACCGGCGGGCGTCCCCGGGGCTGTCAGTGGTGCATGGGATGCTGGGGGACGATGGCCACCAGAAAGAATTCCACCGACGACCCGCTCGCTCCCCTCACGCTCGCCGTGGGGCAGGAGGACCTGCTCCTGGACCGTGCCGTGCAGCAGGTGGTGGCGGCCGCCCGCGCCTCCGACCCCGACACGGACGTCCGCGACCTCACCTCCGACCAGCTCCAGCCCGGCACCCTCGCCGAGCTGACGAGCCCTTCGCTCTTCGCCGAGCGCAAGGTGGTGATCGTGCGCAACGCGCAGGACCTCTCCGCCGACTCGGTCAAGGACGTCAAGGCGTACCTCGGCGATCCGGTCGAGGAGATCACCCTCGTGCTGCTGCACGCGGGCGGTGCCAAGGGGAAGGGGCTGCTGGACGCGGCGCGCAAGGCGGGGGCGCGGGAGGTCGCCTGCCCGAAGACGACCAAGCCGGCCGAGCGGCTCTCGTTCGTCCGGTCGGAGTTCCGGGCGCTGGGGCGTTCGGCGACCCCCGAGGCGTGCCAGGCGCTGGTCGACGCCATCGGCAGCGACCTGCGGGAGCTGGCCAGCGCGGTCTCGCAGCTCGTCGCGGACGTCGAGGGCACGATCGACGAGGCGGTCGTCGCCCGTTACTACACGGGCCGCGCGGAGGCGTCGAGCTTCACGGTCGCCGACCGTGCCGTGGAGGGACGGGCCGCGGAGGCGCTCGAAGCGTTGCGCTGGTCGCTGTCGACCGGGGTGGCGCCGGTGCTGATCACCAGCGCGCTGGCCCAGGGAGTCCGGGCCATCGGCAAGCTGTCCTCGGCCCGCGGGGGGCGTCCCGCGGACCTCGCCCGTGAGCTGGGCATGCCGCCGTGGAAGATCGACCGGGTGCGCCAGCAGATGCGCGGGTGGACGCCCGACGGGGTGGCGCTGGCGCTGCGGGCCGTCGCGGACGCCGACGCGGGGGTCAAGGGCGGCGGCGACGATCCGGAGTACGCGCTGGAGAAGGCCGTGGTCGCGGTGGCGAGAGCGGCGAGGTCGGGGCGACAGCGGTAGCGGCAGCGGGAGCGGGAGCCGCGACGGCGGCGGACGCAGTGGCAGCAGTGGAAGCCGCGTATTCGGTGGCGGGCCGGCGGGCGGAGCCGTATCCGTAGCCGGCGGTCCGAACCCGTGGCGGGCGGAGCCGTGCCCGTAGCGGGGATCGGCCGGGTGAACGGTGAACCACCATGGTCCCGTCGACAGCCCGACAGCCCGACAGCCCGACAGCCCGACAGCCCGACAGCCCGACAGCCCGACAGCCCGACAGCCCTGCGGGCCCGATCCGTACACCCCGGCCGTATGCCTCACCCGTACGTCTCGAAGCGCAGGTGGGCGGGCATGCCGAAGGCCCCGGACCCGCGCTGGGGAGGGCGGGGCCGGGGCCTTCGGTTCACGCTTGGTGCGCCGCACCCGCGTGGCGAACGCAGGTTCGGTGTGCGGCGCGGGGTGCCGGTCGGGAACGGGAGAGAGGGCCCGCTTGGTCCGTTCCGGCGATCAGGTCAGAATGCTCAGCCCTGGAGGGAGGCAACCTTGGAGGCCAGCGCCGACTTCTTGTTGGCGGCGGCGTTCTTGTGGATGACACCCTTCGAGACGGCCTTGTCGAGCGCGCGGGAGGCGTCGCGAGCGGCCGTGGTGGCCTTCTCGACGTCACCGGCGGCGGCAGCCTCACGGGCCTTGCGGATAGCGGTCTTGAGCGAGGACTTGACGGCCTTGTTGCGCAGGCGCGCCTTCTCGTTCGTCTTGTTCCGCTTGATCTGGGACTTGATGTTCGCCACGAAAAGAGCCTTTTCAGGTTCGTTGGATCTTCGGTGTGCGTCCCACGGCCCGGAAGGGTCGCGAGACACAGCTGTCAACGGTACCAGCCCGGCTCCGACCGGCCCAAACCGGTCTCCGCCCCACAACCATGGGACGATGGAGGCTACGTATCGATCCGACCGAACCGACATCGACCCGAGACACGGCGTTCGGCGTCTCAAGAATCAGGACCCTGCGTGCCCGCGACTCCTACCAACGTGCCCGAGCCGAGCCGTACCGACCCGGCGCTGATCCGCAACTTCTGCATCATCGCGCACATCGACCACGGCAAGTCGACCCTCGCCGACCGGATGCTCCAGCTGACCGGCGTGGTCGACCAGCGGCAGATGCGTGCTCAGTACCTCGACCGGATGGACATCGAGCGCGAGCGCGGCATCACCATCAAGTCCCAGGCGGTGCGTCTGCCCTGGGCCCCCACCACGGGCGAGGACCAGGGCCGCACCCACGTCCTCAACATGATCGACACCCCGGGCCACGTGGACTTCACCTACGAGGTCTCCCGTTCGCTCGCCGCCTGCGAGGGCACGATCCTGCTGGTCGACGCCGCGCAGGGCATCGAGGCCCAGACCCTGGCCAACCTCTACCTGGCGATGGAGAACGACCTCACCATCGTCCCGGTGCTCAACAAGATCGACCTGCCGGCCGCGCAGCCCGAGAAGTTCTCCGAGGAGCTGGCGAACCTCATCGGCTGCCAGCCGGAGGACGTGCTCAAGGTCTCCGCGAAGACCGGCGTCGGCGTGGACGCGCTGCTCGACCGGGTGGTCAAGGACGTCCCGGCCCCGGTCGGGGTGGCGGACGCCCCGGCCCGCGCGATGATCTTCGACTCGGTCTACGACTCGTACCGCGGCGTCGTCACGTACGTCCGTGTCGTCGACGGACAGCTCAACAAGCGCGAGCGCATCAGGATGATGTCCACCGGCGCCGCCCACGAGCTGCTGGAGATCGGGGTGTCCTCCCCGGAGATGACCCCGGCCGACGGTCTCGGCGTGGGCGAGGTCGGCTACATCATCACCGGTGTGAAGGACGTCCGGCAGTCCAAGGTCGGTGACACCATCACCTCCCTGAACAAGGGCGCGACCGAGGCGCTGGGCGGCTACAAGGACCCCAAGCCGATGGTGTTCTCGGGTCTGTACCCGCTGGACGGGTCGGACTACCCGGACCTGCGCGAGGCGCTGGACAAGCTCCAGCTCAACGACGCCGCCCTGGTGTACGAGCCGGAGACCTCCGCGGCCCTCGGCTTCGGTTTCCGCGTCGGCTTCCTCGGCCTGCTCCACCTCGACGTGATCCGCGAGCGCCTGGAGCGCGAGTTCGGTCTCGACCTGATCGCCACCGCCCCCAACGTGGTCTACCGCGTCGACATGGAGGACGGCAGCGAGCACACGGTCACGAACCCGAGCGAGTTCCCCGAGGGCAAGATCGACAAGGTGCACGAGCCCGTCGTGCGCGCCACGATCCTGGCCCCCAGCGAGTTCATCGGCGCGATCATGGAGCTCTGCCAGACCCGGCGCGGCACCCTGCTCGGCATGGACTACCTCTCCGAGGACCGGGTCGAGATCCGTTACACCCTGCCGCTCGCCGAGATCGTCTTCGACTTCTTCGACCAGCTGAAGTCCAAGACCCGGGGCTACGCCTCCCTCGACTACGAGCCCACCGGCGAGCAGACCGCCCAGCTCGTCAAGGTCGACATCCTGCTGCACGGCGACAAGGTCGACGCCTTCTCCGCGGTCACGCACAAGGACAAGGCGTACGCGTACGGCGTGCGGCTCGTCGCCAAGCTGCGCGAACTGATCCCGCGGCAGAACTTCGAGGTGCCGATCCAGGCCGCCATCGGCTCCCGGGTCATCGCCCGCGAGACCGTCCGCGCCATCCGCAAGGACGTCCTCGCCAAGTGCTACGGCGGTGACATCTCCCGCAAGCGGAAGCTGCTGGAGAAGCAGAAGGAGGGCAAGAAGCGGATGAAGATGGTCGGCAACGTGGAGGTGCCGCAGGAGGCCTTCATCGCCGTGCTGTCGACGGACGAGTCGGCCGGGGAAGGCAAGGGCAAGAAGTAGCCCCGCCCCCTCCCACCGGGTGACTCCGTCCGCTCCCACCGGGTGGCTCCGTCCGTTCCCGTCGGGTGGCGGCCGAAGGCCCCTGTGCCGCAGCACGCTGCGGCACAGGGGCCTGTTCGTTATGAAGCGGCGGCCCGTTGCCCCTTACGCGGCGGACGCGGGCGCTCTACCCTGATCACGGCTTCGTAGTTACTCGCCAGTTAAACAAGCGGGCCGGGCGCAGTCGGGACCGGCCCCGCGGATCGGGCGGGAACGCACGGGATCCAGCAGGAAAGAAGACGTACGCAGAAGCACGGGCGTACGCGGGAGAGCAGGCGTACGCGGGAACGCAGACGTGTGCGGGATCGCGGACGTACGCAGGAACACACGTAGGAACAAGCAGCAGTAATCAGCAGCAGCCAGCAGTAATCAGCGGTAATCAGCAGCCGGTCGTGAAGTACTGCCGCAGGCCCGGAGGACGTCGTGAGCGACACACTGACCTTGATCGAGAACCGACCGCCCTCCGTGGCGAATCTCTTCATCGACCGCGTGGCGGCCACCCCGGACGGGGAGGCGTACCGCTACCCCGTCCCCTCGGCCACCGGCCAGGGCCCCGACGAGTGGAAGTCGCTGAGCTGGGCGCAGGCCGCCGAGCGGGTCTACGCCGTCGCGGCCGGGCTCATCGGGCTGGGCGTGCGGCCGGAGGAGCGGGTCGCGCTCGCCTCCGGCACGCGGGTGGAGTGGATCCTCGCCGACCTCGGCGTGATGTGCGCGGGCGCCGCCACCACCACGGTCTACCCCTCGACCAACACCGAGGAGTCGGCGTTCATCCTCTCCGACTCCGAGAGCCGGGTGCTGATCGCCGAGGACGCCGGCCAGCTGGCCAAGGCCCGTGAGCGCCGCGCCGAGCTGCCGAACCTCGCCCACGTCGTCGTCATCGACCCCGAGGGCGCCGAGCCCGTCGAGGACGACCCCGAGGGCTGGGTGCTCACCCTGACCGCCCTGGAGGCCCTCGGCCGGGACCACCTGGCGAAGAATCCCGAGGCGATCAAGGAACGCGTCGCCGCCATCACCTCCGACCAGCTGGCCACCCTGATCTACACCTCGGGCACCACCGGCCGCCCCAAGGGCGTGCGCCTGCCGCACGACAGCTGGTCGTACATGGCCAAGGCCACCGTCTCCACCGGTCTGATCACCAAGGACGACGTCCAGTACCTCTGGCTGCCGCTCGCGCACGTCTTCGGCAAGGTCCTCACCTCCGGCCAGATCGAGGTCGGCCACGTCACCGCGGTCGACGGCCGGGTCGACAAGATCATCGAGAACCTGCCGGTGGTCCAGCCGACGTACATGGCCGCCGTTCCCCGCATCTTCGAGAAGGTCTACAACGGGGTCGCCGCCAAGGCACGGGCCGGCGGCGGGGCCAAGTACAAGATCTTCCAGTGGGCGGCCGGGGTGGCCCGCGAGTACGCCACGGTCTCGCAGGACAACTTCCGGCGCACCGGCAAGTCCTCCGTCCCGCTCGCGCTCGGCGCCAAGCACAAGGTCGCCGACACCCTCGTCTTCGCCAAGATCCGCGAGGCGTTCGGCGGCCGGCTGCGCGCCTGCGTCTCCGGCTCCGCCGCGCTCGCCCCCGACATCGGCTTCTTCTTCGCGGGCGCCGGCATCCACATCCTGGAGGGTTACGGCCTCACCGAGTCCAGCGCCGCCTCCTTCGTCAACCCGGGCGAGGCATACCGCACCGGCACCGTCGGCAAGCCGCTCCCCGGCACCGAGGTCCGGATCGCCGACGACGGCGAGATCCTGCTGCGCGGCCCCGGGATCATGCAGGGCTACCACGGGCAGCCGGAGAAGACCGCCGAGGTGCTGGAGTCGGACGGCTGGTTCCACACCGGTGACATCGGCGAGCTGTCCGTGGACGGCTACCTGCGGATCACCGACCGCAAGAAGGACCTGATCAAGACGTCCGGCGGCAAGTACATCGCCCCGGCGGAGGTCGAGGGGCAGTTCAAGGCGGTCTGCCCGTTCGTCTCCAACATCCTGGTGCACGGCGCGGACCGCAACTTCTGCACCGCCCTGATCGCGCTCGACGAGCCCACCATCCTCGGCTGGGCCGCCGAGAACGGCCTGGGCGGGAAGAGCTACGCCGACGTGGTGGCCTCCCCGCAGGCCGTCGCGCTCATCGAGGGCTACGTGAAGCGGCTCAACGAGGGGCTGCAGCGCTGGCAGACCATCAAGAAGTTCCGGCTGCTGCCGCGCGACCTCGACATCGAGCACGGTGAGCTGACGCCCAGTCTGAAGCTGAAGCGGCCGGTCGTCGAGCGCGCGTACAAGGACCTCATCGACGACATGTACGCGGGGACCCGCGAGGCGTAGGACCGCGGCACGCGGGGCCCGTGGGACACCGGGCCCCGCGTGCGCGGGGGCCCGCGAGGGGCCGGACGGGCCTCGCGGGCCGGCCGCACGGTGCGGCCGTCTTCCGTTCCGACACGCTCACTTTCTCTGCTCACTTCGGCAACTCGTTGCTTATGGGCATGGTCCATCTGTCACTCTGTCGGTGGCGTCAGCGCCGCCCGGCGAGAACAGACAACCAGCCCGACGAGAACAGACAGCCAGAACGAGAACAGACAGAGCGAGAACAGGTCAGGAGCTGCACCGTGGGGTCAATTCCCTTGCAGCGGGACATCGTCCAGCGTCCCGGAACTCCCGTCGGCCATGCGGATGCGCAGCCGGTCGCCCATACGTCCCTGCCCGGAAACCTCCTCGCGCCCTCCGCCGCCCGCCGGTTCGTCCGGGCCGCGCTCGACGAGTGGGCCGGGCTCGGACTGCCGGCGGCCGTGGGTTTCAGCGAGCGACTGGCCGACGACGCCGAGGTCGTCGTCAGCGAACTGGTCACCAACGCCGTCGTGCACGCGGGGACCAACGTGGAGCTGCTCGCCCGGCTGGAGGAGGCCGTCGAGGGCGAATCCGCGGCCCTGGTGCTGGAGGTGTCGGACCATCACCCGGCCCGCGCCGTGCGCAGCGACCGGCCGGAGTCGGGCAGCGCGGCGGAGGCGGCGCAGAGCGCCACGGTCCTCGGCTTCGACGAACCCGCCGACCACGGCCGCGGGCTCCAGCTCGTCGGCACCCTCGCCGAACGCTGGGGCATCACCTACCGCACCGGCCTCAAGACCGTCTGGGCCCGGCTCCCCGTGGACGACTGGAGCCCGTTCCCGGAGCCGCCCACCGACCCCGGCCCGGGGTTCCAGCAGGGGCTGCGCGACGCCGAACTGCTCGCCCCCACGGCCCGCCGCGCCCTGCGCGACGACGCGGACTGGGCCGGCCGCGGCGCGCTCTCGTTCCTCGCCGAGGCGTCGGACCTGCTCGCCGGTCAGCTCGACGAGGACATCGTCGCGGCGCTCTCCGGGCAGTTACTGGTGCCCAGACTCGCCGACTGGTGCGCGATCTGGCTGGAACCCGAGAACGGCGGCCCCTCGGCGGTGCCCCGGCTCGCCAGCGTCTGGCACCGGGACGAGGCCGAGACCGCGCACCTGCGCGCCCTGCTGGAACAGGACCCGATCCGGCTCCCCGAACGAGTCGGCACCGGGCCCGTCTCCATGCCCTGGCCCGGCGGGGAGGAGGACGCCGAGAAGCCCGAGGAACCCGAGGCGACCGCCCTCGCCTACCGGATCACCTCCGGCGGCCGGACGCTCGGCGCCGTGCTGCTGGGACGGGAGGGCCTCGTCCGCGTCCCCGACGAGGTGGCCGCGCTCATCGAGGACTTCGTGCGCCGGGTCGGCCTCGCCGTCGGCGCCGCCCGCGAGTACACCCGGCAGGCCACCATCAGCCGCATCCTCCAGCGCGCGCTGCTGCCCGGAAAGGTCGCCGACATACCCGGCGTCACCAGCTCACTGGTGTACGAACCCAGCGACGACGGCGTCGTCGGTGGCGACTTCTACGACATCTTCCCGTGCCCCGGCGACCGCTGGTGCTTCGTCCTCGGCGACGTGCAGGGCAGCGGGCCCGAGGCCGCCGTCGTCACCGGCCTCGCCCGGCCCTGGCTGCGGCTGCTGGCCCGCGAGGGCTTCGGCGTCGGCGAGGTCCTGGACCGGCTCAACCGGCTGCTCCTCGACGACGCGATGGAGGCGGCCGAGGCCGCCGCGCTCATGGTGGCCGCGGCGGGCGGCCAGCAGACCGCCGACACCGGACAGTCCCGCTTCCTGTCCCTGCTGTACGGGGAGCTGGTGCCGCTGCCCGACGGCGGGGTGCGCTGCACCGTCGCCAGCGCCGGCCACCCGCTGCCGCTGCTGCTGCGGCCCGACGGCGAGGTGCGCCCGGCCGCCGAGCCGCAGATGCTGCTCGGACTCTTCGACGACGTCGCGTACGAGAGCCAGAGCTTCGAGCTGGCACCGGGCGACAGCCTGCTGTGCGTCACCGACGGGGTCACGGAGCGGCGCTGCGGGCCGCTGATGTTCGACGACGGGGACGGGCTGGCCCAGGCCCTGTCCGGCTGCTCCGGCCTGTCGGCGGACGGCATCGCGGACCGGATCAAGCGGGCCGTGCACGAGTTCGCCGAGCGGCCGCCCGACGACGACCTGGCCCTGCTGGTGCTCCAGGCGGGGTGAGCCGTCCCGGCCCCGGCGCGGACGGCACCGGCCCCGTGATCACGGCCGTGTCCCGGAGGTCCCGGGCGGCGAGTGACAATGGGCGGTATGCCTTCCGTACTCCCCGATGGTGAACCCGTACCCGACGACGGGGCGCTGCCCCGCCATGCCCTGGAAGGCGCCGCCGACCGGCCGCTCGGCTTCTACCTGCACGTCCCGTACTGCGCGACCCGCTGCGGCTACTGCGACTTCAACACCTACACCGCGACCGAGCTGCGCGGCTCCGGCGGCGTGCTGGCCTCCCGGGACAACTACGCCGAGCACCTGATCGGCGAGGTCCGCCAGGCCCGCAAGGTCCTCGGCGACGACCCGCGCCCGGTTCGCACGGTCTTCGTCGGCGGCGGCACGCCGACCCTGCTGGCCGCCGCCGACCTGGTCCGGATGCTGGGGGCGATCCGGGAGGAATTCGGGTTCGCGGACGATGCCGAGATCACCACCGAGGCCAATCCGGAGTCCGTCGGTCCGGCCTATCTCGCCGAACTCCGCGAGGGCGGCTTCAACCGGATCTCGTTCGGGATGCAGAGCGCGCGGCAGCACGTGCTGAAGATCCTGGACCGCACGCACACGCCGGGACGGCCCGAGGCGTGCGTGGCCGAGGCCCGGGAGGCCGGCTTCGAGCACGTCAACCTCGACCTGATCTACGGCACGCCGGGGGAGTCCGACGACGACTGGCGGGCCTCGCTGGACGCGGCGCTCGGTGCGGGGCCGGACCACGTGTCGGCGTACGCGCTGATCGTCGAGGAGGGCACGCAGCTCGCCCGCCGCATCCGGCGCGGCGAGGTCCCCATGACCGACGACGACGTCCACGCCGACCGGTACCTGATCGCGGACGAGGCGATGGCCGCGGCCGGTTTCTCCTGGTACGAGGTGTCGAACTGGGCCCGCACGCCCGAGGGCCGGTGCCTGCACAACGAGCTGTACTGGCGCGGGGCCGACTGGTGGGGCGCCGGGCCCGGGGCGCACAGCCACGTCGGCGGGGTGCGCTGGTGGAACGTGAAGCACCCGGGGGCGTACGCGCAGGCCCTGGCCGAGGGACGCTCGCCCGGGGCCGGGCGGGAGATCCTCTCCGCGGAGGACCGCCGGGTCGAGCGGATCCTGCTGGAGCTGCGGCTCGCGGACGGCTGCCCGCTGTCCCTGCTGGCCCCGGCGGGACTGGCCGCCTCCCGGCGCGCCCTGGCGGACGGCCTCCTGGAGCCCGCCCCGTACGAGCGGGGGAGCGCGGTGCTCACCTTGCGGGGGCGGCTGCTGGCGGACGCGGTGGTGCGGGACCTGGTGGACTGAGGGCCCGGGGGCCCGGGGGCGGGCCCCCGCTCCTCAGCCGTCGGAAGGGCCGGGCACCGTCACGAAGTCGATCAGGTGCTCCACCGAGCCCAGCAGGGACGGTTCCAGGTCCCGGTACGAGCGGACCGAGGACAGGACGCGCTGCCAGGCCGCGCCGGTGTTCTCCGGCCAGCCGAGCGCGCGGCACACCCCGGTCTTCCAGTCCTGGCCGCGCGGCACCACCGGCCAGGCCGGGATGCCCACGGAGGACGGTTTCACCGCCTCCCACACGTCGATGTAGGGGTGCCCCACCACCAGGACGTCCGCGTCCGACACCTGCTCGGCGATCCGGGACTCCTTGGAACCGGGCACCAGGTGGTCGACCAGGACGCCCAGCCTGGCGTCCGGGCCGGGGGAGAACTCGCGCACGATGGCCGGGAGGTCGTCGACGCCCTCCAGGTACTCGACGACCACGCCCTCGATCCGCAGGTCGTCGCCCCAGACCCGCTCGACCAGCTCCGCGTCGTGCCGGCCCTCCACGTAGATCCGGCCGGCCCGCGCGACCCGGGCGCGGGCCCCCGGGACCGCGATCGAGCCCGAGGCGGTGCGCGCGGGGCGCGCCGGGGCGGCGGCCGAGGGGCGCACGAGCGTGACCACCTCGCCCTCCAGCAGGAAGCCGCGCGGCTCCATCGGGAACACCCGGTGCTTGCCGAACCGGTCCTCCAGGGTCACCGTCGGCCCCTGGGCCGTCTTCTCGCAGCGGATCACCGCACCGCAGAATCCGGTGGAGACCTCCTCCACGACCAGATCGGGCTCGGCGGGGACCTCGGGAACGGGGGCGGACCTCTTCCACGGCGGGGTCAGGTCCGGCTGGTAGCTGCGCATCGGACGACGATAGGACGACCGCGGGTCACGACACGCCGAAGCGGTCGGCCAGTTGTCCGCGCTGCTCCCGTACGAACGCCGCGTCCACCACCGCCCCGTGCCCCGGTACGTACACGGCGTCCTCGCCGCCCAGCTCCAGCAGCCGGTCCAGGGCGGCCGGCCAGCGGGCCGGGAACGCGTCCGGGCCCGCCTGCGGCTCCCCGGACTCCTCGACCAGGTCCCCGCAGAGCACGATCGCCGGGGAGCCGGGCACGACCGCCACCAGGTCGTGGCCGCTGTGCGCGCGGCCGAGGTCGACCAGCAGCACCTCGCGCCCGCCGCCCAGGTCGAGCGTCCGCTCCCCGCACACCTGGTGCCGCGGCACCACCAGCGCGTCGACGGCCTCCGTCGCCTCGTGCCCGGAGACCCCGTGGCGCACCGCGGAGACGCGCAGGTCCTCCGCCTCGCGCCGCATCGTCTCCGCCGTGCCGGCCGCTCCGTACACCTCGACGCCGGAGAACGCGGCGGTGCCCAGCACATGATCGAAGTGGGGGTGGCTGAGTGCGATATGCGTCACCCTCCGGCCCAGCAGGGACCGCGCCTGGGCCCGGAGTTCCATGCCCTCGCGGAGTGACGAACCGGTGTCGTACAGCAGCACTCCGTCCGTTCCGGCCACCAGTGCGACCGTCGCGTCCCAGCCGGGAAGGCGCCGCCTTCCCGCTCCGTGACCGAGTCGCTCCCAGCCGAACTCTTCCCAAGAGGCATCCATACCGCGACGCTATCGGCAGCCACCTGCGAAAGTCTCGCGGTGGTGTGGCCGGTTGCCCTTGCTAGGCCCCCACTCGGCCGCCGTACACTGACCGGGGGATTGCTGGCACTCGCGATGACAGAGTGCCAGGGGGATTCCCGGAAAGAACCGGGAACACCCGGGGACCGACCGAGGAAACACAGCTGGAGGTGTGCGCGATGCTCAGTGAACGCAGACTCGAAGTGCTTCGTGCCATCGTCCAGGACTACGTCGGCACCGAGGAGCCCGTCGGCTCCAAGGCGCTCACCGAGCGGCACAAGCTGGGCGTCTCCCCGGCGACCGTCCGCAACGACATGGCGGTGCTGGAGGACGAGGGCTTCATCGCCCAGCCCCACACCAGCGCGGGGCGCATCCCGACGGACAAGGGCTACCGGCTCTTCGTCGACAGGCTCGCGGGGGTCAAGCCCCTCTCGTCGCCCGAGCGCCGTGCCATCCACAACTTCCTCGACGGCGCGGTCGACCTCGACGACGTCGTGGGCCGCACCGTACGGCTGCTCGCGCAGCTGACCCGGCAGGTCGCCATCGTGCAGTACCCCTCGCTGACCCGGTCGACGGTGCGGCACGTGGAACTGCTCTCGCTGGCGCCCGCCCGGCTGATGCTCGTGCTCATCACGGACACCGGCCGGGTGGAGCAGCGGATGATCGACTGCCCCGCGCCGTTCGGCGAGACCTCCCTCGCCGATCTGCGGGCCCGGCTCAACAGCCGGGTCGTCGGACGCCGTTTCACGGACGTCCCGCAGCTGGTGCAGGACCTGCCGGAATCCTTCGAGAGCGAGGACCGGGGAACCGTGTCCACCGTGCTCTCCACCCTGCTCGAAACCCTCGTCGAGGAGACGGAGGAGCGGCTGATGATCGGCGGCACCTCCAACCTCACCCGCTTCGGGCACGACTTCCCCGTGATGATCCGGCCGGTGCTGGAGGCGCTGGAGGAACAGGTCGTGCTGCTGAAGCTGCTCGGCGAGGCCAAGGACTCGGGCATGACCGTACGCATCGGGCACGAGAACGCCCATGAAGGGCTCAACTCCACGTCCGTCGTCGCGGTCGGCTACGGTTCGGGCGACGAGGCAGTCGCCAAACTCGGCGTGGTCGGACCGACCCGCATGGACTACCCCGGAACGATGGGAGCGGTACGCGCAGTGGCACGTTACGTCGGACAGATCCTGGCGGAGTCGTAAGTGGCCACGGACTACTACGCCGTACTCGGCGTGCGCCGCGACGCATCTCAGGACGAGATCAAGAAGGCATTCCGCAGGCTCGCCCGCGAGCTGCATCCGGATGTGAACCCCGATCCGAAGACCCAGGAGCGGTTCAAGGAGATCAACGCCGCCTACGAGGTGCTGTCGGACCCGCAGAAGAAGCAGGTCTACGACCTCGGCGGCGACCCGCTGTCCGCCTCCGGCGGCGCGGGTGCGGGCGGATTCGGACAGGGTGGCTTCGGCAACTTCTCCGACATCATGGACGCGTTCTTCGGCACGTCGTCGCAGCGCGGGCCCCGTTCGCGCACCCGGCGCGGCCAGGACGCGATGATCCGGCTGGAGATCGATCTCGCCGAGGCGGCGTTCGGCACCACCAAGGACATCCAGGTCGACACGGCCGTCGTCTGCACCACGTGCAGCGGCGAGGGCGCCGCGCCCGGCACCTCCGCGCAGACCTGTGACATGTGTCGCGGCCGCGGTGAGGTCTCCCAGGTCACCCGGTCGTTCCTCGGCCAGGTCATGACCTCGCGGCCCTGCCCGCAGTGCCAGGGCTTCGGCACGGTCGTGCCGACCCCGTGCCCGGAGTGCGCCGGTGACGGCCGCATCCGGTCCAGGCGCACGCTCACCGTGAAGATCCCCGCCGGTGTCGACAACGGCACCCGCATCCAGCTCGCGGGCGAGGGCGAGGTCGGCCCCGGCGGCGGCCCGGCCGGCGATCTGTACGTGGAGATCCACGAGTTGTCGCACGCGGTGTTCCAGCGCCGCGGCGACGACCTGCACTGCACGGTCACCATCCCCATGACGGCGGGCGCGCTCGGCACGAAGGTGCCGCTGGAGACGCTCGACGGCCTGGAGGAGGTCGACATCCGGCCCGGCACCCAGTCCGGTCAGTCGGTGCCGCTGCACGGCCGGGGCGTCACGCACCTGCGCGGCGGCGGGCGCGGCGACCTGATCGTGCACGTCGAGGTGATGACGCCGACGAAGCTCGACCCGGAGCAGGAGCGACTGCTGCGGGAGCTGGCGAAGATGCGGGGCGAGGAGCGGCCCACCGGCCAGTTCCAGCCGGGCCAGCAGGGGCTGTTCTCCCGGCTGAAGGACGCCTTCAACGGGCGCTGACGGTCCCACCTCTCCGTCCGGACCGGGACGGGCCCGCCCGACGGGTCCGTCCCGCGTCCGCGAGCGGCGGGCGTCCGGGCGCCCCGCGGGCGTGGCCGGGCCCGTGACCGCAAGTGGCCGCGGGCGGAGCGGGGCGCGGGGCGCGCACGCCGGGGCGTGCCGGACATGGCACGATGCGGTCATGTCATCCGCGTTGACCGATCTCTGCCGGTATCCGATCGTGCAGGCCCCGATGGCGGGCGGTACGTCCTGCCCGCAGCTCGTCGCGGCCGTCGCCGAGGCGGGCGGGCTCGGCTTCCTCGCCGCCGGGTACAAGACGGCGGACGGCATGTACAACGAGATCAAACAGCTGCGCGGGCTGACCGGCAAGGCGTTCGGCGTCAACCTCTTCATGCCGCAGCCGGGACTCGCCGACCCGAGCGCGGTCGAGGTGTACCGGCAGCAGCTCGCGGGCGAGGCCGCCTGGTACGAGACCCCGATCGGCGACCCGGACTCCGACGGCGACGACGGCTACGAGGCCAAGCTCGCCATCCTCCTGGACGACCCGGTCCCGGCCGTCTCGTTCACCTTCGGCTGCCCCACGCGCGACACCCTCGACGCGTTCGCCGGGGTCGGCACGTACACCGTCGTGACGGTCACCACGCCCGAGGAGGCCCAGGCCGCCCAGTGGGCGGGCGCGGACGCGGTCTGCGTCCAGGGCGTCGAGGCGGGCGGTCACCAGTCCACCCACCACGACGACCCGCAGACCGACGGCACCGGGATCGGGCTGCTCTCGCTGGTGGCCCAGGTCCGCGAGACCGTGCAGATACCGATCGTCGCCGCCGGCGGGCTGATGCGCGGCTCCCAGATCGCCGCCGTGCTCGCGGCGGGCGCCGAGGCGGCGCAGTTCGGCACGGCGTTCCTCATCTGCCCCGAATCCGGGGCGAGTCCGCTGCACAAACGGGCGCTGACCAACCCGCTGTTCGTACGGACCGCCCTGACCCGGGCGTTCTCGGGCCGCCCGGCGCGCGGTCTGGTCAACCGGTTCATGCGCGAGCACGGACCGTACGCCCCCGCCGCCTACCCGCAGGTCCACTACCTGACCGCCGGACTGCGCAAGGCGGCGGCCAGGGCGGGGGACGCCCAGGGCATGGCGCTGTGGGCGGGGCAGGGCCACCGGATGGCACGCGAGCTGCCGGCCGGCCGGCTGGTCAGGCTGCTCGCCGAAGAACTGGACGCCGCACGGGCGGCAGTGAGCACAGGGAGTACGCAGTGACCGCACCGGTCTTCGTCGTCGAACAGGTCCCCGACGGGCCCGAGTTCGTCCTGGAAGGACCCGAGGGCAGGCACGCCGTGTCGGTGAAGCGGCTGCGCGCCGGCGAGGAGGTCGTCCTGACGGACGGGCGCGGGCACTGGGCCGAGGGCGTCGTCGGAGCCGCCGAGGGCAAGGACCGGCTCGTGCTCACCGGCCTCACCGGGGTCCGCGAGGAGACCGGGCCCGCGCCCCGCATCACCGTCGTCCAGGCGCTGCCCAAGGGCGACCGGGGCGAGGTCGCCGTGGAGACGATGACGGAGACCGGCGTCGACGGGATCGTGCCCTGGCAGGCGTCGCGCTGCATCACCCAGTGGAAGGGCGAACGCGGCCTCAAGTCCCTGGCGAAATGGCGCAGTACCGCCCGGGAGGCGGGCAAGCAGTCCCGCCGGGTGCGCTTCCCCGACGTGGCGGACGCGATGACGACCAAGCAGGTCGCCGCGCTGCTGGCCGCGGCGGACCTGGCCGCCGTCCTGCACGAGGACCGGGACCACGACAGCGAGCCGCTGGCCACCGTCCCGCTCCCCGAGCACGGCGAGATCGTGCTGGTGGTCGGCCCCGAGGGCGGTGTGTCACCGGACGAACTGGCGGCCTTCACCGGGGCGGGCGCCCGGATCTGCCGGCTCGGGGCGAGCGTCCTGCGCACCTCGACCGCGGGCACGGCGGCCACGGCGCTGCTGCTGGGGCGCACCGGCCGCTGGTCGTGAACCCGGCCCGCCCCGGGAAGGCCCGGGGCGGGGGATCGGGACCCGGGGGAGCCGCGGCGGATGGGTGGCCCGATTCCGCGGCTCCGCACCGCATGTGACGGCCGGTCCGTGCTCCGGCGCACGCGCCGGAAGCGCCCCCGATTGTGGCCACAAGCCGTCTACCGTTCCAGGGGTGAACGGTGGGAAGCTGCCCGTATGGGGACAACAAGGGCATGGGGTCGGCGAAGGCCCCGACGTTTTCTGGCCGTGTCCGTGCTCGCGGGCGCGACGGTCGCGGGCCTCGCCGCCTGCCAACCCGCCGACGGGCTGAACTCCGCGTCCATCGCCGTGACCACCGACCGGGTCGGCACCAGCGCACTGGAGCGCAACGGCGTCGACGTGCAGTGGCTGAGCTGCACGGCCAGGGTCGACCGGGGCCGCGCCGGGGCCCCGACGCCCTCCGCCTCCGCGCGCCGGATCGCGGAGGTCGACTGCACCGGCAAGACCGGCGGAGGCAAGGACATCTCGCTCACCGGCAGGGTGACCCAGGAGCTCGGCGGACGGTGCGTGCGGGGGGACCTGAGCGCGAAGGAGGGCGGCCGGTCCGTCTTCCGGGCGAACGTGCTCGGCAACTGCGACGCCGCCCCGACGACCGGCGTGGTCGCTCCGCCGCCACCGGCCGGCGGCAGCGGTGTCCGGCCCACGGTCACCGTGACCGTCACGGTGACCGAGGGATTCCGGGGCAAGTAGGCGTTGCGCACCGGGCGGGTCCGGTACAGGTGCCCGCGTCCGGGTGCGCGGGCGCACCGGCCCGCCGGCCCCGTCGGACTCCGGCCAACCCGGTTACGCGGAGCACGCCCGCGGCCTAGGGTGATCGTGTGACACAGCCTGCCTACCTTCGATACCCCCATGTCCAGGGCGATTTGATCGCCTTCACCGCCGAGGACGACGTCTGGCTGGCGCCGCTGGACGGCGGCCGGGCCTGGCGCGTCAGCGCCGACAACCGGCCTGTCACCCACCCTCGGATATCGCCCGACGGGACACGGGTCGCGTGGACCTCCACCCGGGACGGGGCGCCCGAGGTGCACATCGCGCCGGTCGACGGCGGCCCCTCCCTCCGGCTCACCCACTGGGGGGACGTCCGGACCTCCGTGCGCGGCTGGACGCCCGAGGGCGACGTACTGGTCATCACCACCCACGGGCAGGCGTCGCACCGGCGCAGCTGGGCCAGGGCGGTCCCGGTCGACGGCGGACCCGCGCGGACCCTGCCGTACGGCCCGGTCGGCTCGGTCGCGTACGGACCGGGCGGACGGGCCCTGCTCCTGTCGGCCACCATGGGCCGCGAGGCCGCCGCCTGGAAGCGCTACCGGGGCGGCACGGCGGGCAAGTTGTGGATCGAGGCGGAGGAACCGGCCGACGGCGCCGCGGAGTTCGTCCGGCTCCACGCCGGCCTCGACGGGAACATCGAGGACCCGATGTGGATCGGTACGGGGACCGGCGCGCGCGTCGCCTTCCTCTCCGACCACGAAGGCGTCGGCGCCCTCTACTCCTCCCTCCCCGACGGCTCCGACCTGCGCCGCCACACCGGCGTCGAGGGCTTCTACGCCCGCCACGCGACCACCGACGGCACCCGCGTCTGCTACGCGTCGGCCGGTGAGCTGTGGCTCCTGGACGACCTCGACGGCGACGGGCCCCGCCGCCTCGACGTCCGGCTCGGCGGCCAGCGCGCCGACCTCCAGCCGCACACCGTGCACGCCGCCGGGCACCTCGACTCCGCCTCCCCCGACCGCACCGGCCGGGGCAGCGCCGTCGCCACCCGCGGCGCCGTCCACTGGGTCACCCACCGCGGGGGACCGGCCCGCGCGCTCGCCGCCGAACAGGGCGTACGGGCCAGGCTGCCCCGCACCTTCCAGGCCGACGGCGACCAGCACGTCGTCTGGGTCACCGACGCCGAGGGCGACGACGCCCTGGAGTGCGCGCCGGCCACCGGCACCGCGCCGGGCACCGCGCCGCGCCGCCTCGCCGCGGGCCGCATCGGCCGGGTCCTCGACCTCGCCCCGTCCCCGGACGGCAGCCGCTTCGCCGTCGCCGCGCACGACGGGCGGGTCCTGATCGTCGAGCGGGAGAGCGGCGAGGTCCACGAGGTGGACCGCAGCGAGCACGGCGACGCCTCCGGCCTGGTCTTCTCGCCCGACTCCGCCTGGCTCGCCTGGTCGCACCCCGGACCCGAACCGCTCCGGCAGCTCAAGCTCGCCCACCTCTCGGACCTGTCGGTCGCCGAGGCCACCCCGCTGCGCTTCCGGGACTTCTCGCCCGCGTTCACCGCCGACGGCAAGCACCTCGCGTTCCTCTCCGAGCGGTCCTTCGACCCGATCTACGACGCCCACGTCTTCGACCTGGCGTTCATGGGCAGCTGCCGCCCGCACCTGCTGACGCTCGCCGCCACCACACCCTCCCCGTTCGGCCCGCAGCGGCACGGCCTGCCGACCGAGCGGGAGAAGGGCGGCGAGGGCGAACAGGACAACCCGACCGCGCTGCCCGTCACCCGGATCGACCTCGAAGGGCTCGCCGACCGGATCGTCCCGCTGCCCGTCGAGGCCGCCAGCTGTTCCACGCTGCGCGCCGCCAAGGACGGACTGCTGTGGCTGAACCACCCGGTGATCGGGGTGCTCGGCACGAGCGGCGCCACCCCCGACGCCCAGCGGCCCGAGACGACCCTGGAGCGGTACGACCTGGAGAAGCTGCGCTGCGAGGAACTCGCCTCGGACGTCGGCGACTTCGCGGTCAGCGGCGACGGCAGGCGGATCACCCTGCAGACCCGGGGCAAGCTGCGCGTCGTGCCGTCCGACAGCCGGGTCCCGGCCGACGACCACGACGGCGACGGCGTCACCGTCGACCTCTCCCGCATCCGGCGGATCCTCGAACCGGCCGCCGAATGGCGCCAGATGTACGACGAGGCCGGGCGCATCATGCGGGACAACTTCTGGCACCCAGAGATGAACGGCATCGACTGGGACGGGATCCTGGACCGCTACCGCCCGGTGCTGGAGCGGGTCGCCACCCACGACGACCTGATGGACCTGTTGTGGGAGGTGCAGGGGGAACTCGGCACCTCGCACGCCTATGTCCGGCCGCCCGGCGGATGGCGCGACGAGTCGGTCCGCCAGGGCCTGCTCGGCGCGGACATCTCCCGTACCGAGGAGGGCGCCTGGCGGATCGACCGGATCCTGCCGTCCGAGAGCTCCGACCCGGCGGCCCGCTCGCCGCTCGCCGCGCCCGGGGTCGCCGTGCGCGTCGGGGACACCATCGACGCAGTGGACGGCCGGCCGGTCGACCCGGTGACCGGACCCGGGCCGCTGCTCACCGGCTCGGCGGGCAAGCCGGTCGAGCTGACCGTCTCGCCGGCCGGCGGCGGCGAGACGCGCCACGTCGTGGTCGTACCGACCGACGACGAGCAGGCGCTGCGCTACCACGCGTGGGTCGCCGACCGGCGGGCCCATGTGCACGAGCGCTCCGGCGGACGGCTGGGCTACCTCCACATCCCCGACATGGTCGGCTCGGGCTGGGCGCAGCTCCACCGGGACCTGCGGGTCGAGGTGGCCCGCGAGGGGCTGGTGGTGGACGTCCGGGAGAACAGCGGCGGCCACACCTCGCAGCTCATCGTGGAGAAGCTCGCCCGCCGCATCGTCGGCTGGAACGTGCCGCGCGGCATGGGCCCGGAGAGCTATCCGCTGGACGCGCCGCGCGGCCCGGTGGTGGCCGTGGCCAACGAGTTCTCCGGCTCGGACGGCGACATCGTGAACGCCGCGATCAAGTCGCTGGGCATCGGCCCGGTGGTCGGCACGCGGACCTGGGGCGGGGTGATCGGCATCGACAGCCGGTACGAGCTGGTGGACGGCACGGCGGTCACCCAGCCCAAGTACGCCTTCTGGTTCGAGAGTTACGGCTGGGGCGTGGAGAACTACGGCGTCGACCCCGACGTCGAGGTCGTGATGGCGCCCCAGGACCACGCGGCGGGCCGGGACCCGCAGTTGGACGAGGCGATCCGGATCGCCCTGGCGTCGCTGGAGGAGACCCCGGCGAAGCGGGCTCCGCAGCGGCCGTAGGGACACGGGCACGGGGTGCCTGCGACGGACCCGTCGCAGGCACCCCGATACCATGCCGTACAACGATCACCATCTACCCGAGGAGCCGACCCCATGGCGGGAGAACCGCAGCCCGACTGCCTGTTCTGCAAGATCGTCTCGGGTGAGATCCCGGCGACGATCGTCCGGGAGACCGAGACCACCGTCGCCTTCCGGGACATCAACCCGCAGGCCCCCACGCACGTGCTCGTCATCCCGCGCGTCCACCACCCGGACGCCGCCTCCCTCGCCGCCGCCGAGCCGGGCGTCGCCGCCGACGTGCTGCGCGAGGCCGGGCAGGTCGCCGCCGACGAGAAGATCGTGGACAGCGGCTACCGGATCGTCCTCAACACCGGCTCCGGCGCGGGCCAGACCGTGTTCCACGCGCACGCCCACGTCCTGGGCGGCCGCGGGATGCAGTGGCCCCCCGGCTAGGGCCTCTCGTTGGGATCATGCCGGGCTCGCGTGCCCCGGCCTGATCCAGACGAAAGACCCTGGACCGCCGACCGGAACCGGGGCGACCGGAAGGCCGCAACCGGAGCAACCAGAAGAACCGATCGACCGGAACGGATCGACGCCACCGTGTCCTCACGCGAACTCGTGGTCCTGGGCACCGCGAGCCAGGTACCGACCAGGCACCGCAACCACAACGGCTACCTGCTGCGCTGGGACGGCGACGGCATCCTCTTCGACCCCGGCGAGGGCACCCAGCGCCAGATGCTGCGGGCCGGGGTCGCCGCGCACGACATCGACCGGATCTGTGTCACGCACTTCCACGGCGACCACTCGCTCGGCCTGGCCGGGGTGATCCAGCGGATCAACCTCGACCAGGTCCCGCACCCGGTCACCGCGCACTACCCGGCGAGCGGACAGCGGTTCTTCGAACGGCTGCGGTACGCCACCGCCTACCGCGAGTCCGTCGAGCTGACCGAGGCCCCGGTCGCCGTCGACGGGGTGCTCGCCACCACGAGCGCGTACACGCTCAGCGGTCACCGGCTCTCGCACCCCGTGGAGTCGTACGGCTACCGGCTCGTCGAGCCCGACCGGCGGCGCATGCTGCCGGAGCGGCTCGCCGAGCACGGCATCAAGGGGCCCGACGTCGGCCGGATCCAGCGCGAGGGCGCCATCGGGGACGTCACGCTCGACGACGTCTCCGAGCACAGGCGCGGTCAGCGTTTCGCGTTCATCATGGACACGAGGCTCTGCGACGGCGTGCACGTTCTCGCCGAGGGCTGCGACCTGCTGGTCATCGAGTCGACCTTCCTCGACGAGGACGAGCGGCTCGCCGTCGACCACGGCCATCTGACCGCCGGACAGGCGGCCCGGGTGGCCCGGGACGCGGGCGTGCGGCACCTCGTGCTGACGCACTTCTCGCAGCGGTACGGCGACCCGGCCGTCTTCGAGCAGCAGGCCCGCGCCGCGGGGTTCGAGGGCGAGCTGACCGTCGCCCGGGACCTCGACCGGGTCCCCGTGCCCTCCCGGCACGTCTGAGAACCTGTCGGCTGCCCCCCCGGAACACACCGGCACCACCGTCTGCGAGCGTGAGACCCGTGCACCACCTGCCCAAAGCCGAACTCCACCTGCACATCGAGGGCACCCTCGAACCCGAGCTGGCCTTTGCCCTCGCCGAGCGCAACGGCGTGCGCCTGCCGTACGCCGACACCGAGGAACTGCGCACCGCCTACCGCTTCGAGGACCTGCAGAGCTTCCTCGACCTGTACTACGCGCTGATGGCGGTGCTGCGCACCGAGGAGGACTTCGAGCAGCTCGCCGACGCCTACCTCGCCCGCGCCGCCGCACAGGGCGTCCGGCACGCGGAGATCTTCTTCGACCCGCAGGCGCACACCGCCCGCGGCGTCCCGGTCGGCACCGTCGTCGAGGGGCTCGGCCGGGCGCTGGACCGCAGCGAGGAGAAGCACGGGATCTCCACCGGGCTGATCATGTGCTTCCTGCGCGACGAGTCGGCCGAATCGGCGCTGGAGACCCTGGAGGCGGCGAAGCCGTACCTGCACCGGATCAGCGCGGTCGGCCTCGACTCGGCGGAGGTCGGACACCCGCCCGCCAAGTTCCGCGAGGTGTACGAGGCGGCCGCCGCGCTCGGACTGCGCCGGGTCGCGCACGCCGGCGAGGAGGGCCCGCCCGCGTACATCCGCGAGGCGCTGGACGTCCTCGGCGTCGAGCGGATCGACCACGGACTGCGCTGCATGGAGGACCCGGAGCTGGTGGAGCGGCTGGTCGCCGACCGGGTGCCGCTCACCCTCTGCCCGCTGTCCAACGTGCGGCTGCGCGCCATCGACACCCTGGAGGAGCACCCGCTGCGGGACATGATGGCCGCCGGGCTGCTCTGCACGGTGAACTCCGACGACCCCGCCTACTTCGGCGGGTACGTCGGGGACACCTTCCACGCCGTCCACGAGGCGCTCGGCCTGGACCGCGAACAGCTGCGCACCCTGGCCCGCAACTCCTTCGAGGCGGCCTTCCTCGACCACGACGAGGAGCGCCGGGCGCGCTACCTGTCCGAGGTCGAGGCGTACGCGTTCGACTGACCGGCCCCGGGCCCGGCCGTCCGGAACGCGTTCCTGGCCGGGCGCCGGCGCAGCGCGGGCGGGCTGATCTCCCTGACGGCCTGCTCGGGCGAGCCCAGCCTGGGCACGGCGCCGGGCACCGCCCCGGTGGTGACGGCGAGCAGCGCGGCCGGGGCACCGCCCCGGCGCCGCACCGATCCCGGCACCAGCGGACGGCCGCCGGTGTGCAGCGCCACGGCCGTGACCGGGACCGCGACCAGGAGCGTGACGACGCCCAGGATCAGGCCCATGCCCGGGTACCCGGCCTGCTCGGACAGCACGCTGCCGAGGACCGGCCCGCAGGCCACGCCGACGGACGAAGCGGAGCCCGCGAGGACCGCCCAGCGCCCCCGTACGTCCAGTGAGGCGGCCAGGCCGATCAGGTACGACAGGACCACGGGGTAGACCGTGTTCCAGAGGATCTCGCCGGTCGCGAACGAGCCGAGGCTCCCGGCCGACGAGCTGAGCACGATGGAGCCCGCGATGATCACGGTCCCCAGGCCGATCGGCACGGCACGGCCCAGCCGGGAGCCCAGCAGCCCGGCGCCCATCACCCCGAGCAGCCCCGCGCCGAGGGCGGCGGCGAACACCGCGCCGACGGTGACCTCGGAGAGCCCCGCCTGACCCACGCCGATCCGGCCGCTGACGCCCCACAGCGCGTTCTGCGCCATGGACCAGACGAGCATGCCGCCCGCCAGCACCGGACCGGAGCGGCGGTGCGGAAGCCGGCCGGTGGCCGGGGCGGCGGGGCCCGCGGCGGGCGCGGCGCGGCCGAGCCGGGCGGTGGCGGGCCAGACGAGCAGGGCGACCAGCGCGATCGAGGCGAACGGCAGCCGGTGGCCGCCGCCGAGGTGCGGGATCGTCAGGTAGAGGGCGCCGGCCGTCGCGGAGACGCTGAGCAGCCCGAGCGACGAGGTCCGGTGCGGGTCGCGCTGGGCGGCGATGCCCGAGGCGGCCACCGCGGTCGCGGTGCCGGAGCCGAAGCCGCCGACCACCGCCCCCGCGACCACCAGCGGCACGGAACCGGCCAGGGCGGCGCAGCCGTACCCCACCGCGGCCAGGACCAGTCCGGCCCGGGCCGGCCGTCGCGGCCCGAGCCGCTCGACCCGGCCCGCCAGGACGAACCCCGCGGTCGCCGAACTCAGCAGCAGGGCGCTGCCGACCAGCCCGGCCTGGGCCGTGCCGAGGCCGAGATAGACGGAGAGCCGCCCGACGATGGTGGGGAGCAGGTAGGCGGCGAGGTAACCGGCGGTGAACACGGCGACCAGGGGCCACGCGGCGCGAGGGCGCGAGGACATGGGCGTTCCTGAAGACATGCCAGAGGAGGCGGAGAAGGCGGGGGAGGGCAATGCGGGAAAACTGAGGAATGCGATGAATGCGAGGAGACGGGGCACTCGTCGGCAACTGTCGCCAACGGGGCTCGCGGCCCAATTTGTATCAACTGCGTCCAGCCCGCCGGAAGGCGCCGTGATGTGATCTGGGTCACATTTGTGTTTACCCTCCGAACGTTCGGGTAGCAGCGGATGTTTACGCAGGTCAGTGTCTGTGCGCGCGGGCCGGGGCGACTCCCGGCAACCTGCGGCGCGGACCCTCCTGCGGCGGGGGCGCATCGGGCACACTGACCGGATCCGCCACGACCGGGGAGTGCAAGGTGAGCACGGACATTCCAGGCATCGACCCACTGGACGGGCTGCGCGCCCCGCAGGACCCGGACTGCGACGTCTTCCTCACCGGGACGGTCTTCCTCGACATCGTCTTCACCGGCCTGGACAGCGCCCCCGTGCGCGGCACCGAGTCCTGGGCGCGCGGCATGGGCTCCAGCCCCGGCGGGGTCGCCAACATGGCCACCGCGCTGGCCCGGCTGGGGCTGCACACCTCACTGGCCGCGGCGTTCGGCGACGACCACTACGGGGAGTACTGCTGGGACGCCCTGGAGCAGGGCGAGGGCATCGACCTGTCCATGTCGCACACCGTCCCCGGCTGGCACTCGCCGGTGACCGTCTCGATGGCGTACGAGGGCGAGCGCACGATGGTCTCGCACGGCCACGAGGCCCCCGGCCCCGTGGTCCCCGACGGCGGACCGGCGTTCCCGTGCTGCCCTCCCCGGGCCCGCGCCGCCGTCGCCTCGCTCGCCCCCGGCCGCAGCGAACCCTGGGTCGCCACCGCGGCCCGCAACGGCGCCCGGATCTTCGCCGACGTCGGCTGGGACGAGACCGGCCGCTGGGACCTGGACGCCCTCGCCGATCTGGAGCACTGCCAGGCGTTCCTCCCCAACGCCGAGGAGGCGATGCGCTACACCCGCACCGACTGCCCCCGCGCCGCCGCCCACGCCCTGGCCGAACGGGTGCCGCTCGCCGTGGTCACCCTGGGTGCGGAGGGCGCGTACGCGGTGGACTCCGCGACCGGGGAGAGCGCCGAGGTGCCCGCGATCGAGGTCGAGGCGCTCGACCCGACCGGGGCGGGGGACGTCTTCGTCGCCGGCTTCGTCACCGGCACCCTGGCCGACTGGCCGCTGGCCGACCGGCTGGCCTTCGCCGGACTGACCGCGGCGCTCTCGGTCCAGGAGTTCGGCGGTTCGCTCTCGGCGCCGGGCTGGGCGGAGATCGCCGCCTGGTGGCAGCGGATCCGCACCTTCGCCGACCAGGACCCGGCGGCGCTGCGGCGCTACGCCTTCCTGGAGGAACTGCTCCCCGCCGCCGCCCGGCCGTGGCCGCTGCGCCGGGCCGTCCCGACGATCGGCTTCCGCCACCCGGCCTGAGAGCCCGCCGGGGGCGGGGCGGCCCGCCCCGCTCGGCCCCGCCCACCCCGAGATGTCCCGCGCCGGGGTACAGGCGTTCGCGATGGGCAGGAAAAAGCCCTCGGTGTTGTCGGTGGGGAGTCGTAGGCTGGGTAATCCAGAGGTTGTCGATCGGCGAGAGCCTCGCAACGGGAGGTATGTGCAGGCCACAGAGCCGGCCCATGACTCAGACACCCACAGCCCAGACCCCTGCGCCCGGGCAGGCGCGAGCCCACTTCACCGTCCCCGCCAAGCATCCGATGGTGACCGTACTGGGCTCGGGTGACGCCCTGCTGCGCGTGATCGAGACGGCCTTCCCGGCGGCCGACATCCATGTCCGGGGCAACGAGGTCAGCGCGGTCGGGGACGCGACGGAAGTCGCCCTGATCCAGCGCCTGTTCGACGAGATGATGCTGGTGCTCCGCACCGGTCAGCCGATGACGGAGGACGCAGTGGAACGCTCGATCGCCATGCTCAGGGCGAGTGAGAGCGGCGAGGGGGACGGTCAGGAGACCCCGGCCGAGGTGCTCACCCAGAACATCCTTTCCAGCCGCGGGCGCACGATCCGCCCCAAGACCCTCAATCAGAAGCGCTACGTCGACGCGATCGACAAGCACACGATCGTGTTCGGCATCGGCCCCGCCGGTACCGGAAAGACCTATCTCGCCATGGCGAAGGCGGTCCAGGCCCTGCAGTCCAAGCAGGTCAACCGGATCATCCTGACCCGGCCCGCGGTCGAGGCGGGCGAGCGGCTCGGCTTCCTGCCCGGCACGCTCTACGAGAAGATCGACCCGTACCTGCGTCCGCTCTACGACGCCCTGCACGACATGCTCGACCCCGACTCGATCCCGCGGCTGATGGCGGCGGGCACGATCGAGGTCGCGCCGCTGGCCTACATGCGCGGCCGCACGCTCAACGACGCGTTCATCATCCTCGACGAGGCGCAGAACACCAGCGCCGAGCAGATGAAGATGTTCCTGACCCGGCTCGGCTTCGACTCGAAGATCGTCATCACCGGTGACATCACCCAGGTCGACCTGCCGAACGGCACCAAGAGCGGTCTGCGCCAGGTCCAGGAGATCCTGGACGGCGTCGAGGACGTCCATTTCTCCAAGCTCACCTCCCAGGATGTCGTCCGGCACAAGCTGGTCGGCCGTATCGTCGACGCGTACGAGAAGTACGACAGCCGGGACGGCCATCGCGGCCGGGACAGCCACAACGGGAAGTAGTCGCAGCGCACCATGTCGATCGACGTCAACAACGAGTCCGGAACCGAGGTCGACGAGCAGGCGATCCTCGACATCGCCCGCTACGCGCTCGCCAGGATGCGGATCCACCCGCTCTCCGAGCTCTCGGTGATCGTGGTGGACACCGCCGCCATGGAGCAGCTCCACATCCAGTGGATGGACCTCCCGGGCCCGACGGACGTCATGTCCTTCCCGATGGACGAACTGCGTCCCCCGGCCAAGGACGACGAGGAGCCCCCGCAGGGGCTCCTCGGTGACATCGTGCTCTGCCCGGAGGTCGCCGAGAGGCAGGGCCGGGAGGCGCCGACGCAGCACTCCATGGACGAGGAGCTCCAGCTGCTCACCGTCCACGGGGTGCTCCACCTCCTCGGGTACGACCACGAGGAGCCGGACGAGAAGGCCGAGATGTTCGGCCTCCAGGCCGCGATCGTCGACGGCTGGCGCGCCGAGCACGGCCTGACCGGTCCGTCGCCCGCCCCGACCGTCTCGTGAGCGTTCCCCTTCTGACGGGTGCCGTGCTGCTCGTCGTCGTCGGCTGGCTGGCGGCCTGCGCGGAGGCGGGCATCGCCCGTACGTCGAGCTTCCGGGCCGCCGAGGCGGTCCGTTCCGGACGGCGCGGCAGCAAGAAGCTGGAGCAGGTCGCGGCGGACCCGACCCGTTACCTCAACGTCGCCCTGCTGGTGCGGGTCGCCTGCGAGATGGCGGCGGGCGTGCTCGTCACGTACGCGTGCCTGAAGGAGTTCCCGGAGACCTGGGAGGCGCTGGCCGTCGCCATGGGCGTGATGGTCCTCGTCTCCTACGTCGCCATCGGCGTCTCGCCGCGCACCATCGGCCGCCAGCACCCGCTGAACACGGCCACGGCGGCGGCGTACGTCCTGCTGCCGCTGGCCAGGATCATGGGCCCGATCCCGCAGCTGCTGATCCTCATCGGCAACGCGCTCACCCCCGGCAAGGGCTTCCGCAAGGGGCCGTTCGCCAGCGAGGCCGAGCTGCGGGCGATGGTCGACCTCGCCGAGGCCGAGTCGCTGATCGAGGACGAGGAGCGCCGCATGGTGCACTCCGTCTTCGAGCTCGGCGACACACTGGTGCGCGAGGTCATGGTGCCGCGGACGGACCTCGTCTGCATCGAGCGCTACAAGACGATCCGGCAGGCGCTGACCCTGGCCCTGCGCTCCGGCTTCTCGCGCATCCCGGTCACCGGGGAGAACGAGGACGACATCGTCGGCATCGTGTACCTCAAGGACCTGGTCCGCAAGACGCACATCAACCGCGATTCGGAGGCCGACCCGGTCTCCACGGCGATGCGGCCCGCGGCCTTCGTGCCCGACACCAAGAACGCCGGGGACCTGCTGCGCGAGATGCAGCAGGAGCGCAGCCACGTCGCCGTCGTGATCGACGAGTACGGCGGCACGGCCGGCATCGTCACCATCGAGGACATCCTGGAGGAGATCGTCGGTGAGATCACCGACGAGTACGACCGCGAACTGCCGCCCGTCCAGGAGCTGGAGAACGACTGCTTCCGGGTGACGGCCCGCCTCGACATCGGCGACCTCGGCGAGCTGTTCGGCTTCGACGAGTACGACGACGAGGACGTGGAGACCGTCGGCGGGCTGCTGGCGAAGGCGCTGGGCCGGGTCCCGATCGCCGGCGCCTCGGCGATCGTCGACCTGCCGGACGGCCGCCGCCTCCGGCTGACCGCGGAGTCCCCGGCCGGCCGCCGGAACAAGATCGTCACGGTACTGGTGGAACCGATGGAACCCGAGCCGGAGGAGGCCGGGTGACCCCGGAACGACTGAGGGCGTTCTGCCTGGAGTTCAACGCGAGCGTCGAGGAGTTCCCGTTCGGCCCCGAGACGTCCGTCTTCAAGGTGCTGGGCAAGATGTTCGCGCTCAGCGCGCTGGACGGGCGCCCGCTGACGGTGAACCTGAAGTGCGACCCGGACGAGGCGGTGCGGCTGCGCGAGCGGTACGACGCGGTGGTGCCGGGCTGGCACATGAACAAACGGCACTGGAACACGGTGACGGTGTCCGGGGTGCCGGACCGGGTGCTCCGCGAGATGGTCGAGGACTCCTACGACCTGGTGGTGGCGGGGCTGCCGAGGGCCGACCGGCTGCGGCTGGACCGCTGACGACGGCCCGGCACGAGGTCCGGCACGCGGCCCCGGCCGTGGGAAGGGCGGGGCGGGGGACGGGCCGCCCGGTTCGTATGCTCGGCACATGACTGAGAGCACCGACCTCGGCCCCGAGGACCGCAAGATCGTCACGCTGGCACGCAGTGCCCGCGCCCGCAACGGCGTGCCGGAAGGCGCGGCCGTACGGGACGAGACCGGCCGCACGTACGTCGCGGGCACCGTACGGCTGGAGTCGCTGAAGCTCAGCGCGCTCCAGACCGCCGTGGCGATGGCCGTGGCCAGCGGCGCCACCTTCCTGGAGGCGGCCGCGGTCGTCTCCGAGGCGCAGACCCCGTCCGACGAGGACCGCGCCGCGGTCCGGGACCTGGGCGGCCCGGACACCCCCGTCCTGCTCGCCGGCCCCGACGGCACGCTGCGGGTCACCGTGACGGCGGGCTGACACCGGCCCGTGCGGTACGCCGGACCCGTACCGCACGACGGACCCCGACGCCCCGCGCCCATCCGGCGCGGGGCGTCCGCGCGTCCGGGGCGTCCGGGGCGACCGTACGGAACGCCGGATCCTGCCAGCATCTGATGGGCCATCAGTCGACGTACCCCGCTTGCCTTGACTTCTTTCGGGCCGGAGTCGTCAATGAGCCACCGCCGGCGCACACGAGCCGCTGCGCCGCATCCGGCAGGAGGGGGCTCCATGCGTCCGACCGTCCGAAGAACCGCCGTCCGGAGAACCGCCGCCCGCAGAGCCGGCCCCCGGGGAACCGGGGCCCGGGGACGCCCCCGGACCGGCCGCCGCTGGGCCGCGGTGCTGGGCGCCGGGGCGCTCATCGTCACCGGGGGAGGGGTACTGGCGGCCCCGGCCCAGGCCATGCCGACCGCCTCGGTGCCGGTGGACTTCCCCACCCACTGCATCCCGCCGGACATCGCGGGCATCCCGCCGATCGACGGGACCACGAAGGCCGAGATCACCGTCGACAACTCCGCCCCCGAGGTGGGCGACACGGTCACGGTCACGTACACCGTCGTCGAACCGGCCGCGAGCAACCCGGTCGATCTGGCGCTGCCCGCCGACATCATGACGCCGACCGGCAAGGTCGCCGTCGGCGGGGCACAGACCGCGAGCGTCACCGTCGCGGGCCCGAAGAAGAACGCCCCGGTGCCCGGCAAGGGAGCCTTCCCGTCGTTCTCGATGACCGGCACCTTCAAGGTCACCGCGCCCGGACGGATCACGCTCTCGCCCGGCGACTACAACATCCACACCAGCTACATCATGGAGCTGGACACCCCCTGCACGGTGACGAACCCGCCCGCCCCCGTCTCCCAGACGATCATCGCGACGGACGGCGGCGGACAGGTCAACGAGCGCACCATCCGGCTCGGCGCCGCGTCCGGCGGCGCGGGCGAGGCGGTCACCGTCACCGGGTCGAAGTTCACCCCGGGCGCGACCGTCACCCTCGCGGGCAGGGCCGGTGACACCCGCACCGCCGACACCGCCACCGTCGAGGCGGACGGCTCCGGCGGCTTCAGCGGCCGGCTCACCGTCACCGACCCCGCCACCACCGGCATCGTCGCCCATGAGGGGAACACCTGGGACCCCGACCGCGGCGCGGGCCCGCAGCCCTACACCGTCACCGGTGGTGGCGGCGAGGGCCAGAAGGGCAGCCAGCGGCTCGGCACGTCCGTCGAGGCGGGCACGCTCTCCATGGTCCAGGACGGGGACGCCGTCGAGATGTCGGCGGTCGACTTCGGCCGGGGCGGCGCCTCGCGCGGCAGCCTGCGGACGGTGACGGTCGAGGACTTCCGCGGCGGCCCCGCGGGCTGGTCACTGACCGGAAGGGTCACCGGCTTCACGGGCCCGGGCGGCGCCACGATCGACGCGTCCGCACTCGGCTGGACCCCGGTCTGCGCGACGAGGACCGGCAGCCCCAGCACCTGCGCGGCCGGTTCCGCGGGAACGGTCGGCTCCGGGGGCGCCACGCTGGCGTCCACCCCCGACGGGCCCCTCACCGGCGGCGTGTTCACCGTCGACGCCCGGCTCGCGCTGGACGTACCGGCGTACACCGCCCCCGGCTCGTACTCCGGCGTGCTCACCCTCACCCTCACGTGACCGAGCGCTCCCGATCAACCGGTGGACCGGGCGCGCACCCGCCCGGACCGCCCCGTCCCGAGACCACCCGGGGGTTTCGCACCGTGCGCAAGCTGTCCGTACTCCTCCTGGCCGGCGCCCTCCTGCTGACCGGCGCCCCCGCCGCCCACGCCGCGGACAACGGCAACTGGTCGGTCTACCCCGCCACCACCCGGGCCGGCCAGCGCCCCTACTTCTTCCTCTCCGCCGACCCCGGCGCCACGCTCACGGACAAGGTGACCGTCACCAACCGGACGGACCGGCCGCGGACCTTCCGGCTGTACGCCGCCGACGCCTACAACACCGCGCGCGACGGCGGCTTCGCCGTCCGGGACCGCGACGAGAGACAGCGCTCGATCGGGGCCTGGGCACGGACCGGCCGCGACCGGATCACCGTGCGGGCGCACGGCTCGGTCACCGTCCCGGTCACCATCACCGTTCCCGAGGACGCCGAACCGGGCGACCACCCCGGCGCGCTCGTCGCCCTGGACGAACACGTCGACCCCGCGGGCGGCGGAGCCGTCGCCGTGGGCATCCGGCAGGCCGTCGGCGCCCGGATCCACCTGCGGGTGAACGGGCCGACCATGCCCGCGCTCTCCGTGGAGGACGTCCGGATCGAGCACTCCCAGCCGCTGGTGCCGGGCACCGGCCGGAGCCGGGCCGTCATCTCGTACACGCTCCGCAACCGGGGCAACGTCACCCTCGCCCCGAAGGTCGCCCTCCGGGCCGAGGGCCTCTTCGGCCGCACCCTGCTCGCCCGCGACCTCACGAAGGTGCCCTCCGAACTGCTGCCCCGCCAGGAGGTCCGGCTGACCGAGCGCTGGGACGGCGCGCCGCAGCTGGAATGGGGCGAGGTCCGGCTGACCGCGAGCGCCCGCGACACCCGCGGGTCGGCCGCCGCCGGGTACCTCGCCGTGCCCTGGGCGGTGGCCGGGGCCCTGCTGGTGGCCGTCGGCGCGGGAGCGGCGCTGTGGCTGCGCCCGGCCCGCCGGCGCCGTGCCCGAACGGCCCGGGAGGAGGCCCGACAGGCCCCGTGACCTCCCTTGGTGCGGCGGGGCCGCCGGGATCGGGGACAATGGGCGCCATGAGCGTTCGACCTGACACAGAAGCCGCTGCGAAGAAGGGCGCGGACCGCGCCCCCCACCGGGCCGGTTTCGCCTGCTTCGTGGGCCGCCCCAACGCGGGCAAGTCCACCCTCACGAACGCTCTGGTCGGCAAGAAGGTGGCGATCACCTCCAACCGCCCCCAGACCACCCGGCACACGGTGCGCGGCATCGTGCACCGCGAGGACGCCCAGCTGATCCTGGTCGACACCCCCGGCCTCCACAAGCCGCGCACGCTGCTGGGCGAGCGGCTCAACGACGTCGTGCGCACCACCTGGGCCGAGGTCGACGTCATCGGCTTCTGCCTGCCGGCCGACCAGAAGCTCGGCCCCGGCGACAAGTACATCGCCAAGGAACTGGCGGCCATCAAGAAGACGCCGAAGATCGCCATCATCACCAAGACCGACCTGGTCGACTCCAAGCAGCTCGCCGAGCAACTGCTCGCCGTCTCCCGCCTCGGCGAGGAGCTCGGCTTCGAGTGGGCCGAGATCATCCCGGTCTCCGCAGTGAAGGCGGAGCGGGAGGGCGGCGCCGGTACCGCCAGGGACGGGGGCCGGGGAGCCGGGCAGGTCGCCCTGCTGGCCGACCTGATCGCCCCGCTGCTCCCCGAGAGCCCGCCGCTCTACCCGGAGGGCGACCTCACCGACGAGCCCGAGATGGTCATGGTCGCGGAACTCATCCGCGAGGCCGCGCTCGAAGGCGTACGGGACGAGCTGCCGCACTCCATCGCGGTCGTCGTCGAGGAGATGCTGCCCCGCGAGAACCGCCCGGCGGACAAGCCGCTGCTCGACATCCACGCCAACGTCTACATCGAGCGCCCCAGCCAGAAGGGCATCATCATCGGCCCGAAGGGCAAGCGGCTGAAGGACGTCGGCACCAAGTCGCGCAAGCACATCGAGGCGCTCCTCGGCACGCCGGTCTTCCTGGACCTCCACGTGAAGGTGGCCAAGGACTGGCAGCGCGACCCCAAGCAGCTGCGCAAGCTCGGCTTCTGAGCCCTGGAATCGCGGAGCCGGGGGGGGGGGGGGGGGGGGGGGGGGGGGGGGGGGCGCGCGCGCGGGCGGGGGGGGGGGGGGGGGGGGGGGCCGGCGGGGGGCGGGGGGGGGGGGGGCGGGG